>NZ_JAQISY010000001.1:0-164425 GCF_028618465.1 Bartonella sp. MM73XJBT
GTGTGAAAATGATGTCGCGTCTGATGAAGTGGATAGTATTTTTTCTTTTTTTGCTTATCCTTGATTTTGCTCGCCTTATGGATGCGATAGATAATATCTTTGCACATATGAAACAGTGGTTTTCAAAACATTGAAAAATTGTCATAAACGCAGTTCAGAATGTGAACCAAGCCTTAAAAGTTCTAATGTTTCATCATCAGGCTTTCGATAGATCAAAACCAAATCTGGTTTGATATGGCAATCACGACAGTTCTGCCATTGACCTGTTAGTGCGTGATCTCTCCACTGTACTTTTAAGGGTTTGTTTTCCGCTAACAATTTGATCACAAGCAGCAAGTCTGTCTCTAATGTATCAGCATATCTCCCCCTACTTTCACGTTTAAGATCACGCCGAAAAGACTTCGTATAAACAATTTCCCGCATAGCTAACCAAGATCACTTTGCAGATTTACATACTTCAGCTTTATCCGCACGAATCATGGCGCGCAAATCATCCAATGACGTACGTTCGACACGTCCCATCTCAGCATCTTCTATAGCCTGCAATGTTTCCGGATTGGGTTGAAAGAGATCAAGTGGCAATGCTTTATCTCTAGCAATTCGGGTCATAAACATACGGACCGCATCTGATACAGTCAAACCCGTGGATTTGATAACTGCACTTGCAACTTCTTGAACTTCATCAGGGATGCGTGCTTGAATTTTACCCATTTGCCTCAATCTCCTATTTATTTGTACTACAGTGCACTACATTTAAGACTCATGTCAAGAGATTTATCTAATAATTCCCTCCCCGCTTTTAAAACGGGGAGATGAACCATACTTTTAAAATTAAGCAGCTTTCACAACAGATCTTGCTAAAACCTGCTTTGCTTCTTTAATGAGGGCTTTATATTTTCTGTTCTCTTCATCCACTCTAAAAGCGTCAACAAGACGGACATGAATAGGACCTAAAAGATACAAAGCTTTTTCACCAGCATTCATACCCTCCCAATAACTTGGTAAATCAAAGCACCGATCAACATCATAATCAGTAGATTGACTTTTTAACTTTTTCTCACACTCAATAAAGTAACGACGAGCCTGCCTACCTTTCTCATTGCGTTCAACCATTGAGAGTTCTTTCGCCATGTCTAAGGTAAGGTGATAATCTATTGCTGTAACAGCTCTAGATTTTGCGCTCCCCAATTTTGGGGACCGCAAATCTTGTGTTTTTATAAAATCACTACCCTCTTCAAATTTATACTGATGAATGCGGTCTTTAATCCAGGTAGAAAAATCTTTCCCTATTTCTAAAAACACGTGTAACTCACGCGCATTAACAGTTTGAACAGTTTCCTGATCAATGATTTGTTCTTTAATCTCTATAAGTGTGTTCATAATGAACTCCTATGTGTTTAAATGTCTTCTATTGACACTCTAGAAGAGCGCCGGGTGCTAGAAAACACGGCACATAGCCCGTCGTTATGCCTTCCCCAAAAGGGTATTGTATAGCATAACCACACCCGACAAAATCATTATATGTGTGTAACGTACAATGAGTCAAAGCCTTTAATGCGCGGAGAAAAGATTGTATCGGCAATCTATCCGCTATGTGTCTAAGGTGTTTTCTAGGCACCTGATTCGAAAATACACATCACGGAAATAATGTCAAGATACTTTCTATAATCTTTTAATACTTTTGCTAATTTTGTTTCTGAATGCCGGGTGCTGAAAAACACGGTCGATAGTCCGTCGTTACGCTTTTCCCAAAAGGGTATTGTATAACGTAACCACACCCGACAAAGTCACTATACGCATTTAACATACAATGAGTCAAAGTCTATAATGTGCGGAGAAAAGATTGTTTCGGCAATCTATCCGCTATCGATTCAAAGTGTTTTTCAGGCACCTTTTTCGACAATAGACACATTGTTATAACTCTGTCAAGTCGCTCCTGTTATAAATGCAGCCCACTGTTCCAAGAGAGCATGTCGCTGTTCTAAAAAATCCGTTCGCATATAAGCTTTTGTCACTGAACTCCCAACGGAATGCGCAAGAACAGTTTCGGCAATCTCAAAAGGCGTTGACGTTGTTTCTGCTATCCAATCCCGTAAACTTGAACGGAAACCATGAGGACGATAAGTAAAACCACAAACTGTCATATATTTTGACATGCTTGCATCAGAAATTGGCTTGCCTGTAAGACCAGAAAAGAGAAAACCTTTTTTCTCAAAAGGGAGAGATCTTTCAATCACTTTCAAAGCTGCATGACTTAATGGCACGCGAAAATCTGAAACTTTTCCCACAATACCTTTCATATTTTCTTTTGGTATTGTCCATATATCTTTATCTATTTGTTCAAGACGCAAATATCGCAATGGATATGACCGTACTCCAGTCAAAATCAGAAGCTTCAGTGCTAAATTTGAAAGAATCTTATCATCTAAATTCTGATAAAAAGTAGGAACTTCTTGCCATGGCATAGCAGGAATATTTGTTGATGTAACACGGAGCTTTCCTAAAAGAGCACGTGCTTTCATACAGGCTTGTAGATCAACATCCAAACCAAGAGCTGCAGCATATTTCAAGCAAATGTTAATACGGTTTAATGCTTTTCTTGCTGTATCTGCTTTTTCATGCCAAAGAGGTGCCAAAACATTGCGAATGATATTTGCTGTTAATTGTTCTATAGGAAAATTCCCTATATGTGGAACAACATGCAATTCTAGTGGAGAAAACCAACGCCCATTTTTGCCTTCATTTTTTAACTCAGCTTTTTTACTTTCAAAAGCTGCTTTTGCAATCTCACTTAATATGTTGCTTTGCTGTTTTAAGACGGTCTGTTCCCGAAAGACAATAGGATCATTGCCTTCTCTAAGAATTTCACTATAATATCTCGCAAGCTCACGCGCTTCTTTTAAAGAGAGTTTCGTAACAGGACCAAGTCCCATTTCACGGCGCTTATTGTGGTGCGTATACCGAAAAAACCAAGAGCGTGTATTGTCTTTTCGAACATTCAACCATAGCCCTGCCCCATCACAATATTTTCCTTGTGGAGAGGACTTTACAAGTAATGCTGATAACCGATGAATTGCCCTCACTTAATTTCCCTTTTCGTCCACCTTTTAGACCACCTTTAATTTTTGATTTGAGATTTTTTCTTTAATTCTTAATTTTTTTATCGGAACATAAAAAACTATACACATCAATACGCTCTTACACATATTTATATACTTTGAATCTTGTTGATAAACCCCCGCCTGCCGCGTCTGGGCACCACTTTTTGTTTTTAGCACATTGAAATATATAGATTTTCTCTTTAATTATCTGTTTTTAGACCACCTATTGTGGTTTATACAATTTTACCTAATTTGTTGTTATTTGCTCCGTATTTTTCTCCGGAGTAAAGGCTAAGATCTCTTTCTTTCTCCACCTCACTGCTCTACCCAGCTTGTATGGCTTTTAGGAACTATTTAAGAATAAATGCCTATGAAGAACAATTCGAGTTACTTCAGGAACAGAAAAATCGAGAAATAGAAATGTACAAAGAACAAATTACGAAATGGGATAGAAGTCTTTTAAAGAAGGCTCAAAAAATATCGCAAAAATGGATTAAAAAATGGAATACAGAAATTAGACTGTGGGAAAGGGATATACTAAGAATAAAACATCCAATAATGATAGCTGAAGATTGTAAATACTACCATCCCATCATAAAAGATATCTGTACTCAAGAATATAAAGAAATATTGTTTCTCTATGAGAAAGCTCTAGAAACAGAGCTTACTCCTGAGTACAACGAAAAAATCAACGCTTTAATGATGCACACCCATCCTATTTTTAAGAAAACTTATCTAAAAGCAATACGACTAATGAAAAAAATGGGATAATTGTTGAAAAGTTCATAGATCCACTCACAGAAAAAACATGTCATAAACCTACAATGTTGTTGTTGCATTGGTGGCTATATGTAGTTGATGATATGATCGCGTCTCTGTATGAACAAAAACAAGAAGACAAATCTAAAGGAGTATATAAAGAGCTAGCATCTATGGAAATCTACTGGCGTGATATATCTAAAAATACAGAATATGAAGAGATAGAAAAGATACTAGAATTCCCATACCATCTGGTCCCTAAATACGAATTCCTTTTAATTTGTAAAAAGGAACTTTTTAGTGTTATTGAATAACATTTCCGATATTTATAAAGCAGCAAGAAAAAAGTTTATTTATTATAAGAGTCTTCTTGAAGCTGTTACAGAAGGATATATTGCTTTAGATGAGGATTGCTCTACCGACGAGGTGGAGAGGAAACTAAATAAGTACAAAGAAAAAGATAATCTACAAAATTCTGAAGATATTCCAACATTTGAGAAGGCTTATCAACTAGGAGCAATAAATCAATGCTGTGATAGGTTAAGCTATTAGAATACACTTATAGGACAGACAAGAGAAGCTAAAAGTAATCTTCAGTGCTGAAAAAATGAAGACATTAAAAGACGCTTTCAATGGAGAATGCAAACAGTTTAATATTGAAATGCAAGAGGCGATTTTCAAAAATAAATATTTTAATTTCGACAAATCTTACGGACACTTGATACAGTATCTGTTATGATATCTAAGGATTTGTAAATTTTTCTAAAAAACATTTAACAAACTTTTTCTTAGTTCCTCATCTTTAATCGTCCAAGCCAAGTTCTTTCCTGACCTCTTCAGAGCTATAAAAAGGTGCCTCTCCTCTTTGAACACGCTCTCTGACTTGTGAAGCTAAATAATAATCCTCTGCTTCCTCTATTCCACGTTCAATAATTTCACGCAAATAAAAAAGACTTTGTACGTCCTGTCTTAGCAGCTAAATTATTCAAACGTGTTTCAAGATTACTTAGCAAACGAATAGATGTTGTCATAAGGCAATCCTCATATTTGTATTCACTGTAATACAAAGACAACGTACTGTACAGAAAAACGTTTCACGCCATGCCGCAAAAAAACTACGTGAGAAATGTTGCTAGCTTAGCAAGGACTTCGTTCATAACCATGGGGGGAACTGTTTCCATTTTCTTACCCTGACGCGCTCCAATATCAAGAGCACATGGCTGGTCACAACGTATCACGCCTGTTGTATGCAATCCTACTCCCATTAATGAGACAGCAAAACCTGCTGTTCTAACAAAATGTCCTTCGCTTGTAATAGGTAAGACAATGGGTGTTTTCGTTACACGATTAAACGCTTCCGGTGATACAATCAGTACAGGACGCGTCCCTTTTTGCTCATAGCCTGAAGTTGGATCAAGAGATACAAGCCAAATTTCGCCCCACTTCATCACAAGAGCTCTCTACCAACAGGCTTAGCATCCAACCATTCCATATCCTCATCTGCAAAATCATCTGAAGGATTACATTGGGCTAATAATTCATCAAGAGTGTAACTTGGAAATGTTTGTGGCTTCACAATCAATTGTCCATTATCAACAGCCAAACCTACTTGTGTGTTTTCAGTAAGATGGAGAACATCAAGCAAGGCAGGTGGTATAGAAAGCATCACTGACCCTCCAACTTTACGTAATTTTGTTGTATGCATAAAACACCCTCTCTAAAATGTTATATAATAATATAACATCTTAAAAACTATTTCAAGAGCTTTTGATGCTTTTATAAAAATACTCGTAAAACATTTACCATTTATTTTTTGGGTCAAAATATTTCTGGAGATCATTCAGAGCAATTCGCAAAGAATTCACAAGATGTGGCAATGTTTGATCTTCTACAACAAGATATTGTAAAGCAGCATGAAGGTTATACTGTCTATAGAGATGTTGTGTTTCTTTTATCGCCTCTTGCATATTAGAAAACTGTTCTGTTGCAAATTCAACCCATTTTTCTCTTGCTTTGTCATCAGAAGATGAGGGCATTTCATCATACACAGCGCTTGGCAAACCTTTTGCACACGAATAGTCATTTTTTACTTCAAGATATTTTTGTGCAGCATCATACTGATCTTGAGTAAGCACCCCTTGTAAACATAACCGCCCAATATAAGTACTAGAAAGCGGATTTTTAGCCTCTTGTAAGCTTAAACAGAAGCGCTTTGCACGCATTTCTATTGCCAATTGATTAACAGGATCTTGACGTACTTTTACTTGTGAAATGTCAGCATCTTTCTTTCTCATACATCCCCTCATCTATGGAAACTCACATTTTTTCTTTTTGCTATTTAAATCAAAATGGCATGCTATAATAAGGAGACAACGTGTTGATTTATAGTGCAATTTTTTTACCAATTTCTATAGAAGATAAAAACGCTATCGATACACTTAACTTCTCAACCATATCATAATTAAGTATTTTAAGTGATCAATGTAAAGTTATCACAAGATTTTGCCAAATGATATATATCTAAAATCTTGTTGAATAAACATCGAGAACATCTCCCCACTCCATTGCTGGTAAGTGTTGCGTTTTTCAGCACTGTTTGTCTGATAATGGCAGCATTATCTTGCATAAAATATATAAAATCAATACGTTGTATATTTTTGTTTTATTTAAATTCGTATCAGAAACCATACTTTAATATATGCTTTAATTGTCCATTTTTTTATAAAAGTTGCCACGTATGAACAAAATATCTACCATCCATAATAGTTTATAATATTTTTTATCACAACTTCAGATAATTAATATTGAACACAATCGTTTGAAATTACTAATAACAATAAATTGCATAGATTTATTGCATATTTTAAGTTCATTTAGATTTTGTTTCAATTGTTGTAATAAATTTGCAATTTGCGTATAAGGGAACTTGAAGTTGCTGTCCTTGTTTATATTGCTCATTTTGCCATGCTAAAGCTCGATTATACACCACACGAGTAAGTCCACAAAATTGGTTTAATTTTAAAGCTGAATGTTTTGAATTTAATGATGAAAGTGTCACATTCATCACCTTACAAATTATTCACTAACAATCATGGTATCTACATCAGTAGCTTTTAGAAATACATTCTAATGAAATGCTCAAGCAGAAAAATGCTCTTCACCCAAAAAATTATGGAGTAGCGCGTCTTACTCAATCATTCTACCTTTCTGAGCATCCCTCCCCTTTTGATCATTCGTCAATATATTCAACAATGGAAAACACTTCATGCATGAAGTTTTACATGCCTTATATTACCATTCTTAAATGAAGGTGTTTTACGTTACAACAAGATAAAAAGCACCGTACAGAGCGATTGGATAGTTTTATTACCACATGAGGAATTAAATTCGCTCTGTATAGCCAAATATAAGGTAAATAAACCTCATTGATAAAATTAAGGATATAAGTATCAGAATTTTAAAATATTTATTTTTAAAAAATTGTAAATAACTAATGCAAAAAGATTGATTACAACAGCGATAAAACATACTATATGGGGAGGTAGCAAAGCATTTTTATCACCTTTATAAATCCCCTAAAGCTTTAGAGAGTACAAAGAATGCAATGAAAATCAATATCATGACCTATCGGAGATATGCTGATTTAGTGTTAAAATACAATTGAAAGCATAGAATTACAGGAAGAATATCTTGAAAACTGTTATAAATTATGAATCGTCCATAAATGATAGCGATAGAAAAATCAAAGAAATATTTGAAGATATTAGATATAATAACGGCATTATGAATCATTATAAAATCAAATGATTATAAAACATCTTAAATACATAGAAGATGGATTATCAAAACAATCTCTTTTCGCTGTATATAACAAACTCGAAGGAGGACGTATGAACAGTTCACTTTTATTTATTTGTTTTGAAGATAAAAACTGAAAATCGTATATTATAGCTTCTTCCAATGGCTCTGAAATACTCTTCTTTAACATTTTGGTCGCACTTGATGATAAAATTTCCAAGTTTGGTGAATAAATACTCAATTTCTTTTTTAGAAACTCCAGGTTTGGTACATTTTGAATAAGTTATCTTCATCTCAGTTGATACCATGAATTTTGATGTCTTGCTATCAGAACATGTAGATGGATAAATTATATCTATTATGTTTTTTATTTTGGTAAATTGGCTTATAGAGATCTTTCTTTAAAAAACTTCTTGATGAATTTATCTTTTTTGAGGCAATTGAGACAATTAGAGAGCAAAATAAAGAATTATAAAATTAATTGTAGATTTTCTGATTCAAATCTGTATAATACATTATGTATTTAGATGTAGGATCTTAAGCCGCATTTGTAAATACATAATGTTTAATTATAATATCTTTTTGCGCTTTTATGGTAGCTTTTTCGATATAAGTAGCAAATATTGTAATTCTTCAGGAGTCGCTGTCTTTATTGTGTTGATTGTTGTTATTCTTGCCTTTTCTTAGGTGTATTCTTGTTTTCCTGAGCAAGTTGAAAGCTTTTCAAATAAAGTTGCTCTAGGACAACAGTGATGGGGTAAATTGAAAGAATTTATTATCTAAATTTTTTAAGATTCATAGGTGATTTTTATGAAAATTCTCATATTACAATTGGATAGAGCTTTATTCTGAACGTTGATGGAAATGTGATATAAATTGGTAAGAAGGATGATGTAAGAATTCTTCCTCAGAGCAATAGTGTGAGTTGATAAAACAAGTATTGGATAAACAAATATTAATGTATACTACTAGTTGTTTATTTTTTTTGTATTATTTTATGTGTTACCGCAAACGACTTTTTAAAGAAGAAAGGAACATTTAGGATAAAACTACCTATAGAATTTATAGGGTAAACCATATTGGTGATGAGTTGTAAAAAATATTGAAAGAATTCTCTCTTATTGCAGATTGCATTGAGTTGGAATTGTTGCTTTTTTAAGTCGAAAGGAAACTGCCTGTTACAGAATAGATAGTAATTAACGTGTTCTTTTTTCTTATGAATAAAATGATATAGATCTTAAACATTTTTAGCACAGAGTTATTATAGCTCTACCAGACTATTTCACTGTTCTATTCTTTAAAATAGGCAGATGTGAATTTGAATTTTATTCATGCCCTGCTTTGTGTAGGTTTTTTTATGGAATAGGGATAATGCGAAAAATATCAAAAGAAGGGTTGGCACTAATTAAGAAATGGGAAGGTTTGCGTTTAAGCGCCTACGAAGATTTAGTTGGTGTGTGGGCAATTGGTTATGGACATACAAGCGCTGTTGGTACGCCACATGTTCATAAAGATATGCGGATTACGGAAGCAGAAGCGGAGAAGATTCTTTGTCAAGACTTACAAAAATTTGAATATGTTGTTGAACAAACTATTACTGTTCCTTTAAACGATGAGCAGTTTGCCGCACTTGTATCATTTTCTTATAATGTTGGAACAGAAGCTTTTCGTAACTCTACACTTGTAAAAAAGCTTAATAGAGGAAATTATGAAGCTGTGCCAACTGAATTACAAAAATGGACGAGAGTAGGAGGAAAGCGTCTTCGAGGTCTTGTTAATCGTCGAGCTGCTGAGGCAGGATTATGGGCTCAGGGCTCATATGTATCTCCAAATTATCAAATAGTAGAATCACAAGGTGTAACAGGTATCTGCAAAGTAGAAGCTATTGCACCAATTATAGGTTCTCTTTCAGGACTTGGAGGGCTTTTTGCGGGTAATGGTCCTGTTCAATGGGCGTTAGCGGGTATTATGGTTTTGGCGGCTTGTACGGCCATGATATATATCGCTAAACGTTTTCTGGAGTACCGCCTATGATCTTATGGATAAAAAAATACCTAACCATAACAATAGCAATTTTAACGGCTTTTTTTATTGCTTTAGCAAGGGCTTTTTTCCTTGGAAAAAAAGCTGAGCAGCAAAAACAAACAAAGAAAGCTTGCAAGATGGCAACAACACGGCTTGAGGTAGAAAATGAAGTTAATCAGAAAAGTGATGCTGATGTGCGTAATAAGCTTTCTGACTGGTTGCGCAACGAATAAACAAACTTCTTGTATGGGATGGCTGCCCATCTATTTGAATCGGCAAGATATTAGTGTAATTAGCCTAAATTTGGCAAAAGATATTCTAAAGCATAATAAACAAGGTGAACGTTTATGTGGTTGGAAACGTGGACAGAAAACAAAATAATAAGAATACAGAACATACCCCATCAGAAAAACAATTTCTTCATGAGATGATTCATAATTTCCAAAATATGAAAACACAATCTTTGATCTCTCATTTCGATAATAAAGCTGATTTTTTTTGAAAAAAAATTGAAATATTTTTAAAAGCACAATTCATAATTTTACTGTAGAGATTGAGCTAAAATAATACATAGCTGCTCTCTGTATACTCTACCAATTGAATATAGAGAATATAGAAGCGTATAAATATGCTCCTAAGGAAGTATATAGACGTTTTATTTTATGAAATAATGGCGCTACACTTTTCCAAAAAACATCATGATTAGCAGGATGAGTAGTTATAATAATTTTATTTAATAAAGAATCAACTTGATCCTCAAGAAATACATTTTTTTCCAAAACAGCAGAAGTAACAATAACAGATGCTTCTCTTGGAAAAGATGTACGCTCAGACGCTTTTACGACAGATGAAAATGCTAAAATAATAACAGATACATAAAAATAATATCTTATATTCATATTTTATACCTTATTCTCTTTAATAAAAATCCATAATGAATATAATACTGTTTTTATGTATATAATTCAAGCAATATAACAACAAAAAGAATAAAAATATTTTATAAATTAATTTAGCTAACTAATTATTAGCTATTTTATTTTTAGAAATAGATATTCAACAACTCACATATTAGTAAAAATAAATTTGATAAATTTTAATTTATAATTCTATACTGATATAATAACTTACTTTTATAATAATAAAAATCTTTAAAATTTGTGTTCAATAAAACATTTGATTTTTAAAGTAATTTAATTTCAAATAAATAAAAATAGCCTATGGTATTTATAAACTTTTTTTGTAATTTTTATATTTCTTAAATAATAATCTATTGCATATTCTATATGCACTTCTTTTTAGATAAGCCCTTAAGAACTTGTACAATAAAACCATTTCCCCCCTATTATATTATTCTTTTATTACAACACACGAGAATAAGAGAAGAGGTCTTTATCGTATTTTTCCTTTTTGTTTTCATATGAACTGCGGTACAATATCTCAATTTAAAATAGAGCTACTACTTTTCCTTTGAGGCAATGAGAGGGATAGATTTTTTAATCGCAAGCGCAACGAAAGACGCAATCAGCACTTTTATAAAAGCACCAATTAAGAAACCTAATGAACTTATTAAAACTGTTAGCAAAGAAGCCTGTGTCATATAAGCCACCCACGGTATTCCAAAAGAATAGACAATTCCAATACCACCCACCATATTTATCAAAAATAATATTATAAAGTTTAACCGTTTCCAAAATAACTCAACCATAAAGCCAATAAAAAATGCCGCAAATGGAAAACTGATTAAATAGCCACTGGTGATACCTAAAAACACACTGATTCCACCACGCCCTCCTGGCAATAGAGGTAATCCAATTGCAATAAGAACAAGGAAAAGAAGCGATGCTAGAGCTCCTCTTTTTGCTCCAAGTATAGATCCTGCTAACATCGGAGCCATAGACTGCGCTGTAATAGGTACCCCCAGCAAAAAAGGCAGATGAATAGGTGGAAAAAGACTTAAAACAGCGTAAATAGCAGCAAATAGAGCAATATAGGTTAGATCTTTTGTATTCACTAAATCATTCCTTCATTATGAAATAATCTTTAGTTATTGTTATCAATGATCAACAACAACATCCTGAGTTAAGAATATATTTTTACAGCATGAGAAATATATCAAGATAATTTAAATATAATTAATAATATAAATTATATAATATAATAAAATAACAAAATCAATGTTTTTTTTGATGCATTAATAAAATATTATAAACAAATTTTATTATACAATAAGACTATTATTACTTATATAATATTATATATTATCAATAATCTTTCCTATATTTTAAATATATCCAAAATAAAAACTACTCTTTCCTTTTATAAATGAGAGGAACAGATTTTTTAATTGCAAGTGCAACAAAGGATGCAATCAATACTTTTAAACTATCTCCTATCAAAAAACCCGATGACGCTATTAAAGCCTTTAGTAGAGAGATCTTAGTCATATATGCTGTCCATGGAACACCAAAAGCATAGACAACTCCTATACCACCTACAGCATTTATCACAAATAATGTTATAAGATTTAACCGTTGCCAAAACAATTCAACCATTAAACCAATAAAAAAAGCAGCAAATGGAAAACCTATCAGATAACCACTAGCAATTCCTGTAAAGACACTGATTCCACCACGACCACCAGGCAATAGAGGTAATCCAATCGCAACAAGGACAAGAAAAAGAAGTGACGCTAAAGCCCCCCTTTTTGCTCCAAGTATAGATCCTGCTAACATTGGTCCCATCGACTGAGCTGTAATAGGTACCCCCAGCAAAAAAGGAAGATGGATAGGTGGGAAAAGACCCAAAACAGCGTAAATAGCAGCAAATAAAGCAATATAGGCTAAGTCTTTAGTATTCATTTATTATCCTTTCATTATGAAAAGCTTTGATTATTATTAGATACTTTATCAATAGTATCAGTATCATAAGAACGCGCTTCCAATGCTTCCGCTACTTCTGAAGCCATTCTTATGGTTCGTATAATTAAAGGTATTGCAAGAGCGACAATATTCGTATTCAGTCCACGTGCTTGCTGTGCTTCACGCACTTCATTAAACTTTTCCCTCAAAAGAGGAATAAAGCGGATAGCCATAGAGATAACCATACTTACTTTTGATGGATTTATACCAAAATACCGAAATGGCTGAAGCCCTGCTTCAATTGAAGCCACCATATCTGAAACTTTTGTTGTAAATGAAATAAGTGATGATAAAGAAAAAAGAATAATAAGGCGTAATATGACCTCGCCCCCTGTAAGCAGACTACTAAAAAGAGTCTGAAATGCAAAGAGAAGAACTAAAAGTAATCCTATCGATTTAAACTGCTTTATCACAGTACGAAAAGGGATCTTGGCGATTCTATAGAATAAGACTACAAGTAATAAAAATAGCCCAAGAAGCGGTGTGGATGAAACCATTATTATAGTGGTTCCACACACCGTAAGAAATAATAGTTTAACCCACGGACTAAGCCTATGAATAAAGGTACCCCTTGGAATATATAAACCGATCATGACATTCTTCTTATATACTCCTTGATAGCAACAAAAGGTACATCATCAATTGCTATCTCCCCTCTCTCAAAAACAAGCACTCTATCAAATTTTTTGAGAAATTCCAAGTCATGTGATACAACAATCGCTGTTTGTGATAACTCTTCTATAACCTGTGTAACACGGCGCTTATTTCGCAAATCAAGTAATGTTGTTGGCTCATCAAAAACAATATAGTCTGGTTTCATTGCTACTACACTGGAAATGGCAACAAGTTGTTTTTGTCCACCGCTTAATAAATGAACTGGGTGATCTCTAAAAGCTTGAAGATCATAGCGCTGTAAAATTTCATCTATACGCTTTTTAATTTCATCTTTACTCAGTTTTAGATTTTTGAGACCAAAAGATAAATCTTCTTCCACTAATGGTAAAACAATTTGATTATCAGGATTTTGAAAAACAAATCCTACTTTACGCTTTACCGCCTTTGCATCGCGCTTTGTATCAAGCCCATCAACGCTTACAGAACCATGCGACGGTAATTGTAACCCATTGATAAGACGAACAAATGTACTTTTTCCAGAACCATTCGCACCAATAACGGCTATTCGTCTTTCGGTAAGCTCTATAGAAATACCCCTTAAAACACACAAATCACCAAAGACTTGTGTCACCTTATCAAACTTTATAATCCCCAAGATTTATTCCAATCAATCCCTTTATATTACCTATTCTACCGTTAACGCTTAAGTTTATAGCCTAAAAATAAAAATAAACACCATATAGGAATAATAATAACTGCCAAACTCATATCAGGCATCTGTACAGGGATATATGTTTCAAGAGAAGATAGTCTTATTCCCATCATATCAAAAAGTTGAGCCATTAACCCATTTTTCCCAAAGCCACTGACAAACATAATAAAAAACAATAAAGCAAGAAAGCAAAGGCAAAAATAGTTTGCATATGGATAAAAACCAAATGCATAAATAAAATTCTCTTTTCTGTTCTTATGTGCCTTTCGAAATTTTAAATGAACAACAATAATAATAGCCCAAGTAATAACCGCAGCTGCAGTCGCAAGAGCCATAATCCGCATAAAACTATTATCAGGGACAAGAGCATTAACAACAACGATTATCGCCGTACAGAACGACGAAAACAGGATCGCAATATAAGGAACACGAGCAGTACTTAATTTACTGAAAATATCTGGTGCATTCTTTTGTATAGCTAAGCTATAAAGCATACGGCCATTAGAATAAATACCACTATTGTAAACAGAAATAGCAGCCATAATGACCACAAAATTTAAAATATGACCAGCCGCAGGAATTCCTACAATTTCAAAAATTGTAACAAAAGGACTACCGTTTTTTCCAATCATATTCCACGGACTGATGATCATAATAACGCTGATAGAACCAATATAAAAAATTATAATCCTCCACATAACTTGACGAATAGCTGCTGGAATTATTTTTTGTGGATTGGATGCCTCTCCAGCTGCAATACCAATAAGCTCTGTCCCTCCAAAAGAAAACATTACTACAGAAATCGCTAAAACAACCCCTATCGCTCCATAAGGAAAAAAACCGCCATGATCCCAAAGATAATGAATTCTTGCTTGATTTTCACCTATTCCAGTGACAATGAGAAAAAGCCCCAAAATAATCATCCCAATAACAGCAGCAACTTTGATCAAAGCACAACCAAATTCAAATTCTCCATAAAAACGAACATTAAACAAATTTACGCATGTAACGAATAAAAGAACAATGAGAGATGACTTCCAATGATCAATCAAAATCCAATGATCGAGGTAAAACCCGATCACCGTAAGTTCAGCCATGCTTACAAGAATATAAAGAAACCAATAATTCCAACCTGTTATGAAACCTGCTAACCTCCCCCAATATTTATAAGCAAAGAAACTAAAAGCACCCGATGCTGGTTCTTCTACTGACATTTCACCAAGCATGCGCATAATAAAATATATAACACCCCCCCCAATAAGATAGGCCAAAATAGCTGAAGGACCAGCTAATTGAATTGCCTCTGTTGATCCATAAAAAAGCCCTGTCCCAATAACACCACCCAAAGCAATCATTTGAATGTGGCGATTTTGAAGGTTACGCTTCAATTCACTATTCGCATCATTACACACTATTCCTCCCTTTCCCCTTGATATGGATTTTAACCTTTATACAAGAAGCTAAAAATATCTTTAATCTTTTTCTTAACAGAAAGTATAATTTCACTTCCTCATCATAATGCAACTTCTTTTTTTTTTGTGCATTATACGATTGTTCCATTAAAGTTTTAGGAAAAACATGCTTCGCCCTTTACTTAAATTCATGGCTTTCATTTTCGTTACACTAACAATTGTAGTATTTGTCATTGATAGCGTAAACTCCATGAGCTCATCACATTGGACGATCACTCCCTTAAATAAAATATTAGCAAATCTTCTGCAAACAGATATCTATGGACTTAACCAGTCTATCAATAAGACCATACCAACTTCCCTGTCCTCAGTTTGTATTACTCTCACTTATTTACCAGTATGGTCTATCTTTGGTACTTTCGCAATAGCACTTTGTATCCTGAATCACGAAAAACCAAAACCTTTTCACAAAATATTGTACACTTAAAAGCGAAATATATTTGATGTTAATATGAAAAAGATTCTTCTAAAATCTATTGTGTCATACGTAATCAGTACACTTTGAAAAGACTTCATTCTGTCAAATAACGGCTATTTTGACAATAGAAATAGGTTATAAATGCCTTATTATAAACATGTGCATTCACTTAATCGGGGCATATCCCTCACGTAAAACAGAAAGCCATTGAGTTATATATTCACGAGCTTGTTTAAAGAGATATTTCGCGACACTCCCAAGCCTATTTCACAGTGCCACCTATGGATGTTATAACGTAAAGGCCATTGAGCACTATCATCTTTACGCTTATGAACGAGCAAAGCCTACATCATCATACTATTTGCCAACTCTCAATATTGCGACAGCCCTTAGCACCTAGAACAGTTCATAAATGGCATCTTTAATCCTATTTCTTATACAATTTTACCCGCACGCCAGACCTACTTTTGATACGCAAGAAAGTGATTTTTATTGATTCAACATGGAAGAAATTTTAAATGAGAGAATCTTACGATATTTGGAGCTTAATTTAATATCAATAACCCTCTATTATCGTTATAAATCAATTTCTTGTAACTTAATGATTTCTCTTAAATAGCAGTAGTGTCACCTTAATTTGTATTAATCAAAAGCGATGAGTTACCTCTTTCAACCTTTCAGCAGCTCGTAAAAACTGCCTACGATCGCTCATCTGTCCCCTCCAAAAATTTTTTGTTTTTAGCAGCATAGACCGTATAGAGAAAATACCTCTCAATACTCTCACTATTCTTTATAAAATTGAAATTTCTTAAAATAGTGAGAAAATTATAAAGCTTATAAAAAGCACTTACATATCTAACAAGATGGATTATAAAAAATGAACGCTTTAAGATAAATATAAGTCCTTATTGACGAGGAAATGGCAAGATAACAGCTTCAAATACACCCCGTTCTTCTAAATCTGAAAATCGTTTCGTTAACACATCTAATTTTTTAGATATCTCATTTAAACTTTTCCATTGATCCGTTACAATACTAGAAAGCTCATCAATGAATTTTTCTTGATAAGCTAATTTCATTTCTAATTCTACCAATCGATCTTCATCTGCCATAGTTCTTACTCCATCTTAAATAAAAGCTGTCTTTCATAAACTACTCCTTTTATCCCTATTTCTATAAGAATGAGAAGTACCTTTTCTACCAATTCCACTGATCTTATTTTCACAGCATAAAAGTTAATGATATTTTTCATCTCCCTTCCAATCAGTTGCCCAATAAATTTCTCCTTTTCCACAAAAGCAGTAAATATCTTTATGAGGACATTCTTCATATCACTTTCCACCTCGGAAAAGCTCTTTTCATATTTATTTCTAAGTTTGAATAGGATGTCATTTAAAATGTACTTTATGCTATCAAGATCAAAAATACTGTTCTGGTCTTAACCTTCGTACTCCCTCGTGATCTCAATATCTTATAAATTATTGAAAAAATGCACTCTTGCTTTTATTTATAGTTTTGGCTATTACCCTCGAGCTGGTGTTTTATTTAATTTAATGTACAAGTTCATGCCGCATTAGCTCAGTTGGTAGAGCACATCATTCGTAATGATGGGGTCGCTGGTTCGAATCCGGCATGCGGCACCATTTCTCTTTTTTAAAAGCGAAAATAATAAGTTATTTAACTGACCCGCCTTTTGACATATGCCTGAATCTTGTTTTATACTATATAAAATTGTTAACAGCTTCACCTTCGTTATGAAGAACAAAGTTAAGAGTTGTGACAAAGTTTCTTAAAGCTGCTTCAACAGAGATTTAAAAAACTGTCATTTGAAATGTTATATGATTTCGAAGGTATAATCCTGGCAAATTATCTGTATATAAGCTGTTTTTATTCATAAGTGAAAGCTATAGAAAAATCGTAAATTTTATTTTTTATCAAATACTTATGACAAAACCAAATAAAATTTATTTTCTCACACTCTTTTGCTTCTTGTATCGAACTCTCTTTGTCTTATGTTTTTAAATGATAGCAATTGTAATGTGATGATTTGTAGAAATGGAACAAATTTCTTTTAAACGCGAATGCGCTAAAAAATAGTTTATTTGAAAGAATTTAGAAATCCTGAAGTTTTTTAACTCAATAATTTTTTACGAGCTTTCCTTACTAAGCAATCATATTCCATACTCATTGTGATGACTTCTTACGATTAATTTCTTTTTGTTCATACAAAATATATTATGAAATATTATTAACTTTTTAGCAGAAATTTACAATTTTAAGCTACTCAAATTGTATCTGTATCTTTATCAATGTGATAAAAAACACCTTCGTTACTAGATAACTTTAAAAAACATATTTTAAGTATAAAAATCTTACTCATTTTGTGAAAGAATGAATATAAATGAAACATTGGATAGCTGTAATTTCTCGAGAGCACGCACGCCTTGCCGCACAATTTGGCTTTCTTCAAGTCTGTCACGGTAAGGCTGGACCACTCCGAAAGACCTCTAAAGGAGATGAAGTATTCATTTACTGTCCACGATGCAAAATGGGTACTGGACAGATTCTGCAAACAGTAGAGTTTCAGTGTATATTTAAGGATAATCATATTTATCAAGTGGAGCAAATGCCTCATTTCAGCCCTTTTCGAAAAGATGTTATTTTTCACAAACAAGCACAACCTGTTATTTTAAAAGAGATTCAGGGTCTTGAATTTTTAACCAACCCTCATTGGGGAGTGTTGGCGCGACGGGGTTTTTTTGAAATTACCGCTTTTGATGCCGCCAAAATTCGCAAAGCAATGGGGATTTATGATGGCTAATTGTTTAACTGTTTGGGTTGTTTCCAAGTATTTAAAGAATATTGATTTAAAATAACTGAGTATCTTTGTTGAATTAAAGCATGGTCTAAAATAATAGATTGGTATCAACTCACCCTTTGTCACGATACTCCTATTTTGAGACTAAACTGCAAGAGAAGGGCATATGTTAAATTTCAGAATTGCTTTTAGCTTGAATATTTATGTATTTCATCACTAGAATAGGAATTTTTGTAATATAAAGGGGACTCTCATGTTTAAATGGACATATAGTGAAGAAATTAACACAGAAGCAAGTGCTGAGCAAATTTGGGCTATGTGGGAAGACGTGACAACTTGGCCGTGCTGGGATCACGAACTTGAGTGGGTAGAACTCTCTGGTGCTTTCAAAGTAGGAGCAACGGGGCAAATGAAACCTAAAAAAGGACCGAAAGTAACTTTCACACTTGATAAAGTTATAAAAAATGTTTGCTTTTCTGATTATACTAGACTTCCTTTTACGCACATGAATTTTAATCATGAGTATATTATTTCAACGGATTCAAACTCTTCAAAAAATAAAATTCGTCATACGGTAACGATGTCTGGCTTACTTTCTCCTTTCTTTGGAATGATTATTGGCACAAAAATTAAGCAACATCTCCGCTATGCAATGACTGAAATGTGTCGGCGCGCTCTTACTGGAGATAAAACTATCTCGTAGTTATGCCTCATTTATAAAGAAAATCGATATTGTTGTAAAAAGAAATAATGTAGACGTTATCGCCTACGTGAGAATTAAGTCTTTGAATTATGGATATTTTACGAGCTAACCATTCACAGAGCATTTTGGGATTATTTATTTAAAGCTTATCATTGTGTAAAACCGCTTCTATACTAAAACTTTTATAAAAATTAATTAATTTTACTTTATCACAAAAAGGCTCATAAAATATCTCTTTTGTTGAAAAATAAAAAGTTATCGTTTTTATTCTATCAGAATTTAACAAGACGATCAGGCTTTATTTAATAACATCGTAGCTGGTTAAATATGATGCATAAGAAAGGCACTATATTATCATTTATATCCGGTGACATCGAGAGCGAATGTCATGATAATAACTTATTTTCGCTAAAATATGAAAAAAGTCTGTGCTGACATTATGTATATTAAACAAAATAATGACTGCTGTTCTTGATAAAATTATAACGAATGACGTTACCTTTTACACTTTCTATGGTTTGTGTTTCATTATTATTGTATTTATGATGAGAGAGTTCATAAATGTTAAAGAAGGAGTATTAGAGGAGCATTTCCTCATGTTTTCATGAGAATTAAAGAATGCCATAGGAGAGTAATGTAAAAGTCGCTTTAATGCTTCGTGGTAAAAGGAAACATAATTTAGAACATCTTCCAATTATTGGAATGCTTAAAAAATTGAAATGAAGCCAAGTGTTATCGAATGACTTCCTATTGGTTTGATGATAAAGGCAGTTTTAATTTGTGCAATAACATATCGTGGATTGGAATAATTGAAACCTAAAAAATTGATAATATATTGCACCTTTTTGAAAAGACGCTAAAAAGGAAATTGCTTAATTCGTTGAAAAAAAATGCGTCCATGATACATATTTTTTATCGATGAATATACAAAAGTCATATTTTGTATAAATTTGCCCAATTGCTTCCCCATATGAGGAATTAAATTTAAGGGAGTCCGTGATGACTGACAAAAACCAGATTGATAAAGCTGCTTCATTGGTTGAATCGGCAAAACGTTCTGGGGCAGATGCTGCTGATGCTATTATTGTTCGTACACATTCTACCAGTGTATCGGTTCGTTTTGGAAAAGTCGAATCAACAGAAGCTTCAGAGAGCAATGATTTTACATTAAGGGTTTTTGTCGGAAAAAAAGTGGCAAGTGTTTCTGCTAATTTAGCAGCTTATCCGCAAGAATTGGCAGAACGTGCTGTTGCAATGGCCAAAGCTTCTCCAGACAATTTATTCGAAGGTTTGGCAGATAAAGAATCTTTGGTGATACATCCTAAAGATCTCGATCTTTTTGATGATTTTGTTCCGCACAGTCATTTTCTCACAGAAGATGCTTTAAAAATAGAAGCAGCAGCCCTCGATGTTAAAGGAGTAAGCAATTCTGGTGGAGCAGCGACAGCTTATGGTCATAGCGGATTTGTTCTTGTCACCAGTGATGGTTTTTGTGGTGCCTACCAATCCAGTGGTTTTTCACGTTCTTGCAGTGCTCTTGCTGGTGAGGGTACTGCGATGGAACGGGATTATGATTATACAACGGCCTTACATTTTTCTGATCTGGAAGCAGCAGAAATTGTGGGAAGAAATGCTGGTGTTGGAGCTGTTCGACGTTTAGGAGCAATTCGTGCTGCCACAGGGACTGTAGATGTTATTTTTTCTCCGCGTACGGCTCGTGGCATCGCGGGACATATTGCATCTATGGTTAATGGAGCATCTGTAGCACGTAAAACAAGTCTTTTACAAAATCTCTTAGGTAAAGCGGTGATGAAACCAGATGTTCATGTGACAGATCAGCCTTTGAGACTGCGTGGAAATGCTTCGCGCCCTTTCGATGGAGAAGGAGTAGAGGGACAGACATTAAATATCATTGAAAATGGTATTTTAAAAAACTGGCTTCTTTCATCATCTTCAGCACGTGAATTGGGACTTAAAACCAATGGTCATGGTGTGCGTTCAGCATCGTTGGTTAAGCCAGCAAGTACCAACTTTGCTATTGAACCAGGGCTCCTATCACCCCATGATATGATAAAAGGTTTGCAAAGTGGATTTTATGTCACAGAACTATTCGGGCATGGTATTGATTTTGTTACAGGACAATACAGCCGTGGTGCATCTGGTTTTTGGATTGAAAATGGTGAATTTGCTTATCCTGTAAGCGAAGTAACGTTAGGTTCCAATTTGCTTTATATGTTAGCGCATTTAACACCTGCAAATGATATCGATCGGCGTTATGGTACAGCAGCTCCAACATTATTAATTGAAGGAATGACACTTGCAGGAAAATAACACGCATCATTCTTCTGACTTAAACCTCTTGCTTGATGTTTGTCGAGAAGCAGGAGATTTAGCAATGAAGTATTTTGGATGTACGTTGGATGTTTGGATTAAAGAAGGAAATTCACCAGTCAGTGAAGCAGATTTTGCCGTTGATGACTTTTTGAAAGAAAAACTTCTTAGAGCGCGCCCAAGTTATGGATGGATTTCAGAAGAAACGAAAGATGATCGGAAACAAAAAATTTATGAACGCTATTTTGTGGTTGACCCTATTGATGGAACGCGTGGTTTTCTCTCAGGCAGCACCTATTGGTGTATTTCGATTGCTATTATTGAGAGCGGGCGCCCTATTGTGGGTGTTGTGCAATGTCCAGCTAAGGGAGATGTTTATGCTGCTGTCACTGGTGGAGGTGCAACATTAAATGGTAAAAAACTTCCTCTTTTGGCATCTCAGATCCACAGGAAGTATACAGTCTCACTTGATAAATCACTCGTACAAAAATTACCGAATGATTTGTGCAATAAAGTCAATTTTTATCACTACATTCCTTCTCTTGCCTATCGTATTGTTCTTGTGGCTCAAAATGAAATTGATATTGTGTTGGTTCGTCCCAATTGTCATGCATGGGATATTGCTGCGGCTGATCTTATTTTACAGGAATGCGGGGGATGTTTTTTAGCGCTTGATACACCTTTTATATCTTACGGAATCGAATCTTATCAATATGGTTTTTTAATTGCTGGTAAAAATAATTGCTGCCAAGATATGATAGATGTTGTTCGTCAAGCCAAGTTAGTTTAATCACATAAAATCAGTTTCATCACATAAAAAATACACTAAAATTTCTTTATGATATGGAGGCACATATGACTGAAGCCACTGAGAAAAAACAATGCTTGCACCTTGTATTTGGCGGGGAGTTAAAAAATCTTAATAGTAATCAATTTAAGAATATTGATAACTTAGATGTTGTTGGTATTTTTTCTAATTATCAGTCCGCCCGAGAAGCGTGGCAAGCAAAAGCACAAAGTAGTGTAGACAACGCATTACAACGTTATTACATTGTAGATTTACAGCACATTCTTGACAGTGAAATGGGCGATGCGTAATAAAACTTGCGTATTCTATTATTATGTTCTTAAGCGACATCAAGTGCAGAAAAATTGAGTTCTTTAGATTTAATCGCAAGATGAGTGAAAGAGCTCAGAAAAAAGCAAGGTATTTTTAGCGAAGAAAGCAATACTTACTGATGAAAACACTCTTTAGATAGTTTTTGTTCTGTGGATAGATTGCTTTTTGTTTATTGGATAATCATAATTGAAAGTTTGAGATAAGATTATAAAAAGATAGGATGTTTATAATCTCTTTCTTATCACTTTTTTGTATGAATGATGTATCGTAAACTCCTTTCTTTATTTTCAAAATGAAAAAGCTGTTATCGTATTTTTGTTTTGTTCACTCACTAAATAAATACCCTCTTTGGAAAAAGGTGAAAACTTAAGTTTGTGTATGATTTCAGAAGGCGGTGTAAAAATACTTTGTGTTTATATGGATAAAATATATTGATTTATAATCATAATTTATCTTTGTTCATATTAAAGAAAAACTCTGAATATTGTAAGGTACTCTCATTTCAGATCTCTCCCATGGTGAATCAATTAAAACTATTCGCTTGCACATAACAAGCGGGATGAGCATGTGGATATAAAACGTCTGAGCAAGGACGAATGTTTCTTATAAATGCTCTCGAATGCAAGAGCTATCGCGATATATGGATAGGAGAGCTCTTCATGGGCAAAATGCATTTTTAGGTCTGAAAAAAATATTATAATTGTGGATATAAAGCCTGGAAAATGAGAAAAAGGATTATTTTATTAGCTAAATTATTTACCTGTTCTATCATACTCTGTGTGCATGCATTTTCATAGGAGAAGATTCTTGAAAACATGGCATAGGATTGCATGTCTACTTTTCCAAATTATTCCCATAATTGAGGTGTTTTTGTTGCCTAAAATATGAGGAGTATTTCATTATTCGAAAGAAGAAAATTTGATCTCATAAAGGAGTAATACATCTTTTAATAAAAAAGTTTATAGACGTCTCAAAACAGATGATATGGGGTGATTTTAATAATGGAACTAAAAGCACAAACTGCTTTTTTAATCTATCGGATGATTGGCTTTTGCTTACGTCCTGTTATCCCTTTTTATTTGTTTTTTCGTACTGTCCGTGGAAAAGAAGAGCGAGGACGCCAACAAGAGCGTTTGGGAAAAAGCCATAAAGCACGACCTCAAAGTCCTCTTATTTGGTTGCATGCAGCTAGTGTTGGAGAAACACTTGCTCTTGTTCCGCTTATTAATTATATTTTATCATTGAAAATCAATGTATTATTAACAACAGGTACTGTAACATCTTCTTCTCTTGTAAAAAAACTGTTTGGTAATCGGTTAATTCATCAATATGCTCCTTTGGATTTAGATTTGGCAATGCGCCGTTTTATCAATCATTGGAAACCTGATCTCGTATTGGTTTGTGAATCAGAAATTTGGCCTCTGCGTATTAAAGAACTTGCTAAAATGCATATTCCGCAGATTTTGGTTAATGCCCATATGTCTGAACGTTCTTTTAAAGCTTGGCAAAAACGCCCTGCTCTTGCTAAACATATCTTTAAGAATATTGATCTCGTTCTTGGTCAAAATGAAAGAGATGTCGCTTATTACCATGCGCTTGGAGTAAAATCTGTTGCGCTTTCTGGTAATCTTAAGGCTGATGTTTTACCCGTTGAAGATCAAGCATTACTTATACATTACCGTCGCGCTATCGGTAATCGTCCAGTTTGGGCCGCTCTTTCAACTCATGAGGGAGAAGAAGAAATCGCTTTTGAAGTTCATAGGATTCTTAAGGATTATTTGCCAGATTTGTTGACAATCATTGTGCCTCGTCATCCTGGACGCTTAGAAGATCTTATTGAGAAATGCAATAATAAAAATTTACGTTTTGTTCGTAGAAGTCATAATGCTGTTCCAGAGGCGAATACAGACATTTTATGGGGCGATACGATTGGAGAAATGGGGCTTTTCCTTCGCTTATCAAAAGTGTCTTTCATTGGAAAGTCATTATGTGCAGACGGTGGACATAATCCATTGGAATTAGCATTTTTTCGTTCAGCTATTTTAACGGGACCTCATGTCTCAAATTTTCAAGAGATGTTTGAACAATTCTTGGCGCGTGAAGCAGCCTATATGATTCAAGATACAAAACAGCTTGCTATTCAAGTGTATAAGCTTTTAACGAATGAAGCATTACAACAAGAAATGGTTGATAAAGCCTATGAAATTGCAACGGGTATGGCAGGTGCACTTGAGCTTACATTAAAGCTTCTTGAACCATTTTTGCATCCCCTTGTTATACAAACTGGTTTAAGTCAACATCGGAGGTGACATGCACATTAGCACACCACATTTTTGGTGGAAAAACAAAAGCTTTTTGCGTGTTTTGTTAGCTCCAATTTCTTGGGGATATGGTTATTTTTCACGTCGGCATATGGCAAGACAGCCTCCTATTATTGATCTTCCCGTCTTGTGTATTGGTAATTTTACCTGTGGTGGTGCTGGTAAAACACCCGTTGTCATTGCTTTTGCTAAAGTAGCTAAAGAACTTGGTTTCGTGCCTGGTGTTGTCTCGCGTGGTTATGGTGGAGCGATTAAGAAAGCACATCTTGTCAATGAAAAATATGATAATGCGCATGATGTTGGAGATGAAGCAATTTTACTTGCACGACATGCTTTTGTTGCTATATCCGTTGATCGTTATGCTGCAGCAAGGCTGCTTAAGAAAGCAGGATGTAATTTAATTTTAATGGATGATGGGTTTCAAAGCCGCCGTCTTTATATGGACTATGCATTGCTTGTTGTAGATGCGATGCGTGGCTTTGGTAATGGAGCGGTTTTCCCAGCAGGACCTTTGCGTGCACCATTAGACACACAGCTTTCTTTAACCGATAGTGTTTTATTGATTGGTGATTCGAATGCGCAAGATAAGATTGCTTTTCTTGTCACACGTACAGAAAAACCTTTGCATCATGCCTCTCTTAAATCTTTCGCGTCTGATGAGGTTGCAGGCAAATCATTTTTGGCTTTTGCAGGTATTGGCCATCCAGATAAATTTTTTAAATCTATTAAAGAACTGTCCGGTCATGTGGTGCAAACTTATTCTTATCCTGACCACTATTTTTTTACCGATACAGATTTAAAAAATCTTGCACAAAAGGCTAAAAATCAAAATCTATGGCTGGCGACAACTGCTAAGGATTATGCACGTATACAAACAAGCAATATGCAAAAAGATTTAAAAAATCTTATTATATTTGATACCCAAGTTGATTTTTCTCAAAAAGATTTTTGTCGTATGCTCCTTGAGGAGGTCATAACTCGCTTTAAAGAGCGTAAAAACCCCCTTTAAAGAGTTCAATTTATAGCTTTCCATTGGTTATTTTTTCTGATCTTTTAATAATTGGCTGAGATACGGGTTGCATTCAAGCTCGCGGTGATAGGAAATTTCACAACTCGCATATGCTTCTTGGCGGTGATGATTCCAATATTTCAAATCGTCTATTGAGATTTTTTGTCCACTAACAGCACAAAGCGTATAGGTTCCATATTCTATGACTTTATACCCATTATTAGTATAATGAATTTTTGCTTGGCGTTCACCACTGGAAAACATTTTTTTATATTCCCTTTCATTGTTATGAGAGATTACGCAAGTAAAGTGCCATAACATGCCTTATAAAGTCGAGAGTAAACTGTGAAAAAATATTTCTTTCCAAAGCAGTGAATAATCATTTATTTTCTACCAAAAAGCCGTTCTATATCAGCCAATTTAAGTTCAATATAAGTAGGACGACCGTGATTACACGTTCCTGTATGAGGAGTTGCTTCTATTTGCCGTAATAGTGCATTCATTTCTTCAGGGCGCAAAAGACGTCCTGATCGTATTGAGCCATGACAAGCCATTGTTGCAGCAATATAATCAAGCATTGCTTTTAAATTGTTTGTCGTATCATATTCAGCGGCTTCGTCCGCAAGATCTTTAATGAGAGCTTGTACGTTAATTTCTCCTAACATAGAGGGGATTTCGCGTACAACAATTGCACCAGGTCCAAATGGTTCTATACCCAAGCCAAATTTCTGCAAAGCATCTTTGTGTGTTAAAAGGCACGCTGCGTCTTCTTGAGAGAGTTCTACAATTTCAGGGATCAGCAATAATTGTGAAGGAAGCGGTTTGGAATAAAGCGCATTCTTAAGTGCTTCATAAACCAATCGTTCATGAGCAGCATGCTGATCGACAATAACCAAACTATCTTGAGTTTGAGAGATAATGTAGTTTTTATGAATTTGTGCTCTGGCAGCTCCTAGGGGATAAGACAATTCTTCTGGTGAAGGTGAAATATTTGAGATGTAAGCATCACCACTTGGTGTATCTAACCCCTCTATCAGAGGAGGTGTATCTTCTTTTAAACCAAAAGAACTGGTCATATCCAATGGTTTGTGCACCATTGATACAGATGACAAATGGTGAGGCTGCGGTCTATAAGAAGAAGGTGGAAGTGTATTGTGAAAATTTTTCAATGGTTGTTGTGTTTGAAATGCACTTAACATGGCTTCAGAACGCGTTGAAGTAGAGCGAACACCCGTTTGATGCAATGCTTCACGAATTGCTCCAACGATTAAACCGCGAATGAAACCTGAATCACGGAATCGTACATCTGCTTTGGCAGGGTGTACGTTGACATCTACATCAGCGGGGGGAAGGTCAATAAAAAGAATGCATACAGGATAACGATCCCGCGTCATGACATCAGCATAGGCTCCTCGAATTGCTCCAAAAAGAAATTTATCGCGTACTGGACGCCCATTAACATAAGCAAATTGGTGGAGACTATTGCTACGACTAAAGGTAGGCAAACAAGCAAACCCCGTCAAACGAACTGACTCACGTTCCGCATTGAGTGCTATACTGTTGGGAGCAAATTCTGTACCCATAATTTGCGTAATACGTTGTAATTGTCCTTGGGTATTATTTTCTGTAGCAGGAAGTTCGAGAGAAGTTCTGTCTGAGCCTGAAAGAGAAAAACGAATATGTGGAAATGCGATAGCGATGCGTTTCACCATATCGGTAATCGCATTCGTTTCAGCACGGTCAGTTTTCATAAATTTCAGCCGTGCTGGGGTAACGAAAAAAAGATCACGTACTTCAACAATCGTTCCAGGATTTGCAGCAGCTGGCTTTGGTCCAACAATTTTTCCCGCTGTGACAATAATTTCAGCAGCATTATCAGCATCCTGCGTTCGTGAAATGAGTCTCAGTTTAGCAACAGAACCAATAGAGGGTAAGGCTTCTCCTCTAAAGCCTAGGAAGCAGATATTGTGCACATCATCGGTAATTTTTGAGGTACAATGACGAGAAACGGCTAATGTTAACTGATCTGCAGAAATACCACAGCCGTTATCGCTCACCTTTATAAAGTTTTTTCCACCATTTGCGGTAATAATTTCAATGCGCGTTGCTCCCGCATCAATGGCATTTTCAACAAGTTCTTTGATAACATTTGCAGGCCGTTCAATAACTTCACCGGCTGCAATTTGATTAATAATATTTTCGCTGAGATGGCGTATGATCATCATAAATTCTAACAAGATTCCTAAGGATTCTAGAGAAGTTTTGAATTATGATAGCATCATTTGTGCAACATTCAAGAATGAGAATATATGAAAGCTGTTATTCTCAAAAAACTTATTTATTTTCAAGGAATATTGTATCAAATGTTGTTTCATTGTTTGTGGCATTCTATGGTTAACTATAGCAGAAAGTTAATTGGTAAAATGAGAAGCAAATCATCGTTATTTTCCTAAAATGTCTTGCACTCATCAATCATCTGAGACAAAAAGAAATAACGTAAAAATGGAAGGCAAAACATATGGCGCGTGTAAGCGGTATTTTGGCAGATAGTGATATACAAGCTTTAATTGATAATCATATTCTTAAGGCTCTGTTGCCATTTGATGTAACCCAAATACAACCCGCAAGTCTTGATCTTCGTTTAGGAACCAAAGCTTATCGTATCCGCGCTTCCTTTATGCCAGGAGCTCATGTAAAAGTTCTCGATAAACTCGAACGATTAAAGTTGCACGAATTTGATTTGCAAAATGGAGCGGTCTTAGAAACAGGTTGTGTCTATGTTGTTCCTCTTTTAGAAAGTTTGGCTTTATCAGAAATTTTATCTGCAGCTACCAATCCTAAAAGTTCTACCGGACGATTAGATATTTTTACCCGTGTGATTACCGACAATGCTCAGGAGTTTGATAAGATTTGTGCTGGTTATCATGGTCCACTTTATCTTGAAATTAGTCCACGCACATTTCCCATTTTGGTACGTACTGGTTCACGTTTGTCTCAGCTTCGATTTCGCAAAGGACACAGTTTTTTAAATGAAATTGAGCTCCATAGTTTGCATCGGCAAGAAACGCTTATATCAGATGATTTACCTAATATTAATGCGGGTGGTATTGGGCTTTCTATTAATTTGGAAGGGGGCGAAAACGGGCTTGTGGGCTACCGTGGTAAACGCCATACAAGTGTTATTGATATCGATAAACGTGCTATTGCAGACATTCTAGATTTTTGGGAACCGCTTTTTGACCGAGGTCAAAAAGAACTGATTCTTGATCCTGATGAGTTTTATATTTTAGTCTCGCGAGAATCTGTCCATGTTCCTCCACTTTATGCCGCTGAAATGACGCCTTTTGATCCTTTAGTTGGTGAATTTAGGGTACATTATGCAGGCTTTTTTGATCCAGGATTTGGACAGATGGAAACAGGTGGAAAAGGAGCAAAAGCGGTTTTGGAAGTACGTAGCCGCGAAGTTCCGTTTATCTTGGAGCATGGACAAATTATTGGCCGTCTAATCTATGAGCATATGCTTAATCGACCATCAACACTTTATGGACATGAGGTTGGATCACATTATCAAGCGCAGGGATTAAAATTATCCAAGCATTTTAAATGATGTGAAAACACAAGCTTTGGTAAAATATTTGCAAAAAACTATGAGAGTAAAAGAAAAGCTTTAGTTTTTCCATATATTATATGCTCTTACTTTGTGCATTCCTCCAACTGAATGCGTAAAGTCTCTTGCCACTACGCGTTTCACTTTTACAAATTGTAAAAAATATCATACATTTTGTTTTATTATAAAATATCGTTAAAACTAAAAATAGACGTTTTTGTTGATAGAGCAGTAACACATTTTTCCCATATAGTATTCTTCATAACTTTTTAGATATGTCTCACCTGTTGTTCAAAGCTCACTTTGATAAGACTCAATAAATTGTATTCTCTGTCTATAATCAATTTATAGTATACGTAGAAAATTTTTAAAGAAAATGAGATTTTTCTCTTTATATGTATTTATTATTTAAAATTCTTTAAAGTGCCTTAAATTAATCAAGAAATCTATGATTTGATAAATTTAAATTAGAAAAACAGCTAGCATTATTCAGTCCGCTTGTAAAAAAGCATTTCTAGCTGCCTATGAGACATTCTATGAATACGTTTTTTATCTTTAGAGGAGGGATTTTTTTTGATATATACTCAATGTGACTTGTATAAACTGTCATATGAGGTACTTTTATAGTTTATTAAGAGAAATACTAATTTAAAATGAAAATAAATGACTAAAACAACATTTCTGGGAGGTTATTGATGAAGACGTATCACCATCAGATTTTTAATCTAGAAAAGAACAATAAAGATGTTGTTGTTATCAATGTGTTTTTTTGAGTTGCAATCTTAGTTGCCTACCTCTACTGAATAGAATATTGGGGAAGACGTCTCATTGGAGGCGTGCGGATTGGTTCTTATTCGCTTTAGAGTGTTTTCGCTTTTCATTCAAAAACAGTGGTGCACTTCATGATTATTTCCTCAACAGTTGATTACCGTAAAGCAGCAAAACGCCGCCTTCCTCCTTTCCTTTTTCACTATATTGATGGTGGAGCTTATGCTGAGGAAACGATGCGACGTAATTTTACAGATCTTCAAGCGCTTGCACTACGCCAAAGGATTCTCAAGCAAATTGATAAAGTTGATCTTTCACTTAAGCTTTTTGATCAAACACTTCATTTACCCATTATACTTGCACCTGTTGGACTAACTGGCATGTATGCACGTCGTGGTGAGGTACAAGCTGCACGCGCTGCCGTTGCAAAAGGGATACCTTTTACTCTATCCTCAGTTTCAGTCTGCCCCATTGCAGAAGTGCAAAAAGCTGTTGGAAGTGCATTTTGGTTTCAACTTTATGTTCTCAAAGATCGCGGATTTATGCGTGATGCATTAGAACGATCTTGGGCATCTGGGATACGCACTTTGGTTTTTACAGTTGATATGCCAGTTCCTGGTGCACGTTATCGTGATGCGCATTCTGGAATGTCTGGTCCTTATGCTGGGTTACGCCGTGTTTTACAAGCTTTTACCCATCCACATTGGGCTTGGAATGTTGGTATTATGGGACGTCCACATGATCTTGGAAATGTTTCTACCTATTTGCAAAAAAAAATTGCATTGGACGATTATGTTGGTTGGCTTGGAGAAAATTTTGATCCCTCAATTGGTTGGCGTGATTTGCAATGGATTCGAGACTTTTGGAAGGGAAAGATGATTTTGAAAGGTATTCTTGATCCAGAAGATGCACGAGAAGCATTACAATTTGGTGCTGATGGTATTGTTGTTTCCAATCATGGAGGGCGTCAACTTGATGGTGTCTTATCAACGGCACGGGCGTTGCCAACAATTGCGGAAGCTGTAAAGGGAGATTTGACTATTTTAGCGGATTCTGGTGTGCGTTCTGGTCTTGATGTTGTACGTATGATAGCACAGGGTGCGGATGCTGTTATGATTGGTCGAGCTTTTGTTTATGCACTTGCAGCAGCCGGTGAGAAAGGTGTTGTTCACCTGCTTGATCTTTTCGAAAATGAAATGCGGGTCGCTATGACACTAACCGGTGCTCGCACAGTTAAAGATATTACACACGAAAGTTTAGCAAATTCATATGTTTTTGAGCAATAAAAACAATATCCTCTATTACTTAAAAAGAAGAAAATCTTTTTTATAAAGAAGCATATTTGTACATTTCACAAACATGTTAACAGCTAACATTAAAGCGAACAGCTCAAAAATCTTCTCTATAAAATGATAGAAAATGCCTCATAACTATATTGTTTCCCTCCTCATATCTCAAATGACGAAGCTTCCTACCAGTGCAAGGTTTATAAATAATCCAGTTTCTTGTCTAGCAGACGCCGCCTGCTGACCATTTGTATGATTCATTTCAGAGGTTCTATGGACAAATCCTGCTCTGAGAATTTATTACATTACCTAAAAATACTTAATGTGCAAAATTTTACATACCTTATATCACCACACCTCAAATAACAGTGTTTTACAGCATAACTACAATAATAGGAAAGACAAAAGCCTAATCATAATGAACGCAGAAAAAACACAAATAATACTGTGTCCATTTTTATTTACTTTATTAAAAGCCTATTTTAAGGATAAAAAGGAACAAGCGCTGCTATTAAAGGCAAAACAACTGTTGATATAGAAAAAATACCTATCAAGAATGCTATGAGCATTTTTACTCCTACTTATAAACACATTTACAATATAATATACTAATTAATTTATTAATACATAATGTATTAAAAAATAAAATTGTAAATTTTATTTATTTTTATTTAAGTTTATAATTAAACTATTATAGTATATAATACAATTCATTAAAAAATCAATATATGTTATTATAAGCTATACTTATAATAAAAAAATCGATCAGATTTTATCATATCTACAGTGTTTCTATAGAGTTTATTGAATCATATATTCTATGGATATGATAGGGCTTTGGTGAAATACGTTTTTAAGCAATAAAAAAGCGCAATTTAATATGCTTATTTATCTCATTTTTTGCATTCTCAATACGTTATTATTGTTTAAGCTGGAAAACACATGAGCAAGCAGTTTCATGTTTTATGTATATTATGTCATTGCTAACACTTTTTTCATTATACCATCTTTACTGATTTCATAATGTGCTAGAACATCTAATTGACTTCCATTACAGATTGGTTCATCTGGTATTCCTAATGAAATAAATTTACAGACAATGTTCTGTTCCATGAGTAATCTCGCAATTGCTTCTCCAAGCCCTCCATTTATGCTATGTTCTTCACAAACAACGACAGATCGGTGAGATTTGCATAGTTCCAGCACAGATACATTATCCAAAGGACGAATTGTTGGTATGCTTACAACCGTCGGTATCCTTTCATATTTTTTGAGTTCTTTAGCCACATCAAGACAAATCTGAACGGTTTCCCCAGTTGCAAGCAAGAGAATATCTTTTCCCCTTTTTATAACAGAAGCTTTGCTGATATCGATTTTTGCAGCGTTACTATGAATATTTGTAATAGCACGCTTTCCTAAACGTATATAAGCAGGCATAGGACTGCTTAACGTCGAGAGAATTGCAGCCTCCGTTTCTTTATTATCCGCAGGAGCAATAATGCGTATGTTAGGAATGGCACGAAGCGAAGCAAAATCAGAAATGGCATGATGAGTAGTCCCAAGTGGCCCATAACTAATCCCAGCACCAATACCAATTAACCGAACAGGATTTTCACAATAAGCAACATCTACCTTTATTTGTTCAAGTGCACGCGTTGTCAAAAAACAAGCCTGCGAAACAACAAAGGGCTTTTTTCCACATGAAGCAAGACCAGCAGCAACACCTACCAAATTTTGTTCAGCAATTCCAACTTCTACAATACACTCTGGATAGCGCTTTGCGAATTGGTCAATCTTCCCAGATATTCGTGAATCAGCCGTTAAAACAACGATATCCTTATCAAATTGCGCTATTTTTATAAGGGTCTTATTGACAATTGCGAGGTTGGAAAATTTCACAGCAGTTTGTGTCTGTTGATGAGGATTATCCATATTCATGCTCCCATTAATTGAATTTTTGTCTCAATTTCATTGACAGCAAGATTATATTCTTCATCTGTTGGAACTTTATGGTGCCAAGTTATGTCATTTTCCATGTAGGAAATTCCACTCCCTTTTATTGTGTTCATAATGATTGCTGTTGGTTTGTCTTTATGGAATGGAGATGATGTTAAAGATGTTTTCAGTTGCGTTATATCGTGACCATCGATTTCTACAACATGCCAGCCAAAACTTGTAAATTTATCTGCTAAAGGCTCTGTTCTCATTAAAACATCTGTTGTACCTGTAATTTGTAGTCGATTTCTATCGACTACTGCTATGAGATTGCTGAGTTTATAATGTGCTGAAAAAAGTGCAGCCTCCCAAACAGAGCCCTCCGCCATTTCGCCATCGCCAAGAAGTACAAAAACACGATAGGATTGAGAATTCATCCGTCCAGAAAGAGCCATTCCTGCACCAAGAGATAAACCATGCCCAAGAGAACCTGTGCTTTGTTCTATACCAGAAACTTTTTTAGTGACATGACCAATAAAATCTGAACCAAAGTTTAAATAAGTATCAAGAAGTTGAGGATCAAAATATTCCATTTCTGACAATACAATATATAATGCTTCAACCGCATGCCCCTTACTTTGAACATATCGATCGCGATTGGGATCATGGATACGCTTTGGATTTATTTGAAGAATATGTTTGTATAAGATATAAATAAAATCAATACAGGAAAGACTTCCAGCCGTATGACCAGATTTTGCTTTTCTAATAAGATTAAGTATTTTAAGGCGTAAACGAAGAGCATAAATCGCATCATCAATATCTGCTTTATTGGTTGCATAAGCCATATCTTCTCCCCCCCTTAAAAGATTTATAAAAACCACCTCAAATTGTGATTTTATATACTACTTAATCTTTATTTTAAACGTGTAAGATCATTATCCCATGATAAAAGGATTTAAATGTGATAAAATTTGTGCAGAGAGAAAAGACATAGAATTATTAACTCATTCAATTTTAAAGATTGCGTCTTGAGATAATCTTATCAAGAGTTTTATCTCACAGAAATTATCCATTGTTTCATGTTATTTTTTAGCGCGTTCTTCATGGAAACACGCCGCTTATGCAAAACAGAACGCGACAAAATGCCATTGTCTTGCCAAGACATGCGCTTTTTTTCAATATTTCTCAATTTACTTAAGCCCATTTCGTAATAGGCTCATGAATGGTGTAAGAAAAAACCATAGTGCATCACTCTCTTTATGCTTATGATGATGCGAATTATCGCCATCAAGCTTATTTGCCTGCTCCCAATATCGCAATAGCTCTTGGCACCTGAGAGTGTTCATAAAAGATATTTTTACTCTTCTCTTGAAGTGTTTTTATCCCCACGCTTTCCCCGCTATAGGGTGCAAGGAAGTGATTTTCATTGATGCAATATGAGATTGAGATGAGAACAATTTACTGTATTCAGAGTTATTATTCACTATGAATGAATGATTATTTATTATTATAAATCAATATATTATCTCGACAGCCAAAAACAAAGAGTAATAATACTTTCTCTTGATATTACTTGACTGACATTAAAATCTTGTATTGGTCAAAGCATTTATATCGTGTTCTCTATCTCTAGCTGCATCGTATAGAAAAATATATCTAATTATATACGGGTGATAAAATAAGGAAGTATAAAGCTTTCGCATCTCTTGAACAATTTAAAAGCCACTGTTGACTAAAATAGCAATTATTTCATAAAAAGTAATATAGAATAATTTTTCTCACTCTCTCAGATAAAAGTGAGAACTTCCTCAAGCCTAAATCTATGATCGCAGTTTATAAAGGCGCATTGCTGTCTCACCATAAAAACGCTCATCATCGAGATAAAAAGTCTCAGGTAAATGAATCGTTGCATCTTTTTTTTCTTCAAGCACAAAGAGTGCATGCGCTTTTGCCCAGCCCCCTTGTAACACCTCTACAAAAGCACGCTCACCTAAACAATGTCCATAGGGAGGATCTGCAAAAACGACATCAAATGGGAGCATCGTGCCAATATTGCCAAGTTTTGTTGCATCACGACGCAAAATGCGCCCCATGGATTGCAATTCAAAAGCTTCAATATTTTTTTGTATGAGTGCACGCCCCTCAACAGAGTTTTCAACAAAAACAGCAGCTTTTGCTCCCCGCGATAGAGCCTCTATGCCCAAAGCACCAGTACCAGCAAAAAGATCTAAAACACGTTTGTTGGTCCAAAATTGCTCTTCTCGGCTGGCAAGAATATTGAAAAGGTTTTCGCGCGTACGATCACTTGTTGGACGAATTGACTGTCCCATGGGTGCACACAAAACACGCCCAGCAAATTTACCGCCGACGATCCGCACCTCGTCCTCCAGATCTCTTCACTGTTTTTGCCGCTCCCTTATATGTTTTAGATTTCTTCATGGAACCAGTAAATGATTGAGCCCTTTTCTTATCCTCAAAAGAATGTTTATCATTATTGTCTTCCATAACCTTTTCTTTTTCCTTTAAAAAACGCCCTTTCTTGCCAACAGAACGCATTTCAGCAAAAGATTTTTTACCATGTTTTTGATCAAAACGAGTATCGCTTTCTTTCTGTAATGGAACATCTGAAAGCTTTTCTTTCGATTTACGGAAAGATCTTTTATCTGCTAAACTGTTTTTATGTTCATAAGAAGATTTTTCACTATAGAAAGATTTTTTGAGTGTACTCTGTGGACGTGCGCCAGGAGCCATCCAAACATTAGAACGACGCGAACGAGGCAAAAAACGCTCTCCTTTTCCTTCCTCACTCTTATCCTTGCGCATAAATTTTGCATCAGATGTTATTCCTAATCGTGATTGATTATGTTTTGCAGATCCACCTTGTTGTTTACGCTGTATTTCTTTCCCACTTGAGAAAATCCAACCTTCATTGTTATGAACAAAATCTTTATCGCTTCGTTTTTCTGCAATAACTACAGAATTTGAAAAGGGTTTCAGAATAGGAGCATCAAAATTTGCATTGGCTTGTATAATTAAGCGTTCACCTAATTGCTCACGTAACATCCGACCTTTTATCTCACGCACACCTCCTTCTTCCAAATCAGCAAGCTGAAACGGGCCATAAGAGACACGGATTAAACGATTAACTGATAATCCTAATGCACCAAGAACCTTTTTTATTTCACGATTTTTTCCTTCACGTAAAGCTACAGAAAGCCATATATTTGATCCTTGTTCACGTTCAATTGATGCTTCAATCGCACCATAGAAAATACCATCAATAGCTATGCCATTTTTAAGGTTATCAAGTGCACTCTGTTTTACTCGTCCATGGGCACGAACCCTATATTTGCGCACCCACCCCGTTAAAGGCAACTCTAATACGCGCGATAAACCACCATCATTGGTTAACAGCAAAAGCCCTTCTGTATTAATGTCCAACCTTCCTACCGAAAGAACACGAGGCATTCCTTTTGGCAAATTGCTAAACACTGTGGGTCTACCTTCAGGATCACGGTTCGTGGTGACAAGCCCCGCCGGCTTGTGGTAAAGCCATAACCGCGTTCGTTCTATAGGAGACAAAGGTTTACCATCAACTTTAATAACATCAGAGTAAGCAACATTAAAAGCAGGTGTCGTCACAACTTTACCATTAACAACAATACGACCTGCAACAATCATCATTTCTGCATCGCGACGCGAAGCAATACCTGCGCGTGCTAATCTTTTAGCAATCCGCTCACTCTCATTGTTTTCATTCATTTGCTCTTTACACCAACCTCTTCCAATACGTTCAAAAATCGTCACCCCACACCATACCGATTATCCTGATAAGGGGGAGTAACATAACCACTTATCATTTTCTATCCTTTAGCAATAATAATGTACCCATTTCCTTACAAGTTGATTTAAACATTTTAAAAATAATATCAATTCATTATAAAAGAATTATAACTCACACATTTAGTACTGTTCTCTGTGGAGAATCTTGTTACTTCTACACTTTTAGCAGAAAGAACTCTATGACTTTAACTCCTATGGAAATAGCCCTCTTAGAAGCACAATGGGCAAAAAAAAAAGAAGAAGTCCCTGTAGGCGCCGTTATCACACGCGGCAAAACAATCATTGCACGTGCTGGTAATTACACCAAAGCCGCATATGATCCTACAGGACACGCAGAAATGCGTGTCATTCGTATGGCTTGCGAAACATTCCAAAGCGAAAGGCTGCCTGATTGCGACCTCTATGTAACCCTTGAACCTTGTGCAATGTGTGCTGCAGCCATTTCATTTGCACGCATACGACGCCTTTACTATGCAACAAACGACGCCAAAGGAGGTGCTATTGAACATGGTCCACGCTTTTATCAACAGCCAACCTGTCATCATAAACCAGAAATCTATTCTGGTTTTAAAGAAAAAGAAGCATCCCAATTGCTTAAAGATTTTTTTGCACAAAAACGGTGTTAAAAAATTCCTCTCCGGACTTCTAATACCTATCTCTTCACAATATTAGAACTCTAAAAAAATAACAGCTCTTCTTTTTATCTAAATTCATTTTCAGAGCATTTTTCTCACACCCTTGTAACCCTTCGACTGTTATCTAACAACAGGTGCAATCTTTGCCGGTTGACGATAACTCAAAGGTGGCTCAGTGAGATAGCGACGATGCTTCGCACTTCCCAGGCGTGCTCTTTGACGGCGTAAATATTCTTGCCGTTGCTTCGCTCTCAACTGTGAAATATTGTCTGAATCAGCAGCATTGGTATACTCATTAACTGATAATTGTTTTTTTGGAAGAACAGAAACTTTTCTACTACCAGAATATTGCTTCGATGCTGCTGTATCTTGCTGCGGCACTGGCAAAACTAAGCGCGAACCAGACTTCGGCATCACAAGTTTTGGATGAGGTTTCATGACAAGCTGACTATTATCATTTGTCGGTGTTAGTGAGGCAATGTTAGCAACATCTTCAAAAAACTGTAATGAAACCGGTTTATCTGTCCCATAAGTAGGAGCGGATAGACCACATCCTGTTAACACAAAGCATATACTCAAAATGCTTGCCGGCAATATTTTGACTTCACGTTTTTTCATTGCTTATCTCATTTTCCTAAGTATATGGCTAATTGATCTTCCCGCATTTATTGGAGATCTGTTCCACATACAAACTTACCCCCACGGAAAAACAACGAAATCTCCTCTTATCATAAAAGATTATACGCATCAATGACAGAGTTTAAACTGTAATAATGCTCTTTATACCCCCCTCATTTCACCCTCCTCATTAAAGTTTTAAATCTTTCCAAGCATCTGTAATTCCCGCAAAGCAGCAGCATCGCGAGCAGATACATCAGGATAAGCTGGATCACTCCCAATATCTTGTGTATAACGCCATGACCTGGCACATTTTTTTCCCTGCGCCTTCTCCGGATACACAGCAACGCCTTCTACATCACTTAGAGTAAAGGCATCAGCAGGTAGTGTATCCCGCTTAATTGTTAAGGCACTGGTGATACAAATTTCCGCCATATCTAAATTTTCTAATGCCTCCAGCAAAGTGGGATTAGAAATAAAAACAATGGGGGCGGCTTCTAAAGATGAGCCAATACGCTTATCTGCCCGCTCAAGCTCTAAAGCGCCGGTCACAACTTTACGGACTTGCTTAATTTTTTTCCAACGTTCATCTAAAGATTCGTTTTGCCATTCCTCTCGTGCAGGGCGAAACTGTTCTAAATGTACCGATTGGCTTTGTGGATAACGCTCTAACCAAGCTTCTTCCATGGTGAATGGCAACATTGGAGCAAGCCATATTACCATTCTCTCAAAAGTCTCACGAACAACCTGCAAAGAAGCTTTCCGTTTTTTCGATGAAGGTGCATCACAATAAAGGGAATCTTTGCGTATATCAAAATAAAATGCCGATAACTCAATGATTGAAAAATCCAACAAGGCACGCATAATCTTTTTAAAATCAAACGCATCATAGGCTTGATTAATCAATTTATCGAGTTCAAAAAGCCGATGTAATATAAGTTTTTCAAGGTCTGGTAGTGCACAATAAGGTATTTCTTCTCCTTCATCATGTGCTAAAGTTCCAAGCATCCAACGAATTGCATTGCGCAGTTTACGATAAGAATCCACATTTGTTTGAAGAATTTTCTTACCTAAACGTTGATCTTCCCAATAATCTGTCGTCATGACCCAGAGACGAAAAATATCAGCTCCAGATGTTTTTATGATCTCTTGGGGAACTACTGTATTGCCTAAGGATTTAGACATTTTCTTGCCATTTTCATCCAAAGTAAAACCGTGTGTAATGACCGTCTTATAAGGAGAACGCGTGCGCGTACCACAACTTTCTAAAAGAGAAGATTGAAACCACCCACGATGTTGATCAGATCCTTCAAAATAAACATCGGCAGGCCATTTTAAATCAGCTCGATCTTCTAATACAAAACTATGGCTTGCTCCAGAATCAAACCAAACATCAAGAATATCATAAACCTGAAGCCAAGGTTCATGCGCACGATCCCCTAAAAAACGCTCACGTGCTCCTTCAGCAAACCATGCATCTGCTCCTTCTGCTGCAAAAGCCTGTAAAATACGCTCATTTACATGCTGATCTTTTAAAACAACACCATCCTCATTGGCAAAGATACAAATTGGAACTCCCCAAAACCGCTGTCGAGAAAGAACCCAATCAGGACGATCTGCTATCATAGAAGATAAACGGTTTTGACCAGAAGAAGGAACAAAACGCGTCTTCGAAACAGCTTCTAAAGCACGACTGCGTAAAGTTGAACCGTCTCCCAAATCTTTATCCATTGAAATAAACCATTGTGGTGTATTACGAAAAATGACCGGCTTTTTTGAACGCCAACTATGAGGATAGGAATGTTTTAGACGACCACGTGCAAATAATTTATCGGCTTCTATGAGAGCGTTAACAACCTCTTTGTTAGCATCACCCATTTTGCCATTATCATCAATAATGCGCGCTGGTCCCTCTTCACGATCTGGACCAAAACCAGGAACATCCTTGGTATAAAAACCAGCATCATCAACAGGAAACGGTATAGATGAATCAATACCCATCTGCTCTAAGAAAGGCTTATAAGCATTCCAAATTTCAAAGTCCTCACGCCCATGGCTTGGTGCTGTATGAACAAAACCAGTACCAGCACTCTCTGTTACGTGCGAACCATCAAGCAGCGCAATTTTATAATGATAACTTCCTGCAAAACCTTTCAGTGGATGAGAAAGAATAAGCCTCTTAAGCTCGTCCGCAGAAACAATACGTAACCGCTTTAAAACAAGTTTTGCTTTTTCTGCACACCCCATAGCCAACGCATCAGCAAAGAGAAGTCTTTCTCCCACTTGAGGACCAAAATCATTTTCTGCGCTTTCAACTTCATACATACCATAAGTAATCTGCGAAGAATAACTTACTGCACGATTCCCGGGAATTGTCCACGGTGTCGTTGTCCAAATCACAACATGCGCACCATATAAATCACGAGAATCTGTTTCAAAAATAGGAAACTTAACCCATATAACCTCTGATTCATGATCGTGATATTCAATCTCTGCCTCTGCTAAAGCCGTACGCTCTACAACAGACCACATCACAGGTTTTGAACCACGGTAAATCTGATCTGACAGAGCAAATTTCATCAATTCAGCAGCAATGCGTGCTTCTGCATGAAAAGCCATTGTGGTATAGGGCGTCTTAAAATCTCCTATAACACCAAGGCGTTTAAATTCTTCACTTTGAACAGTTATCCAATGTTGTGCAAATTCGCGACATTCTTGTCGAAATTCATTAAGGGGTACATCATCTTTATTTCTTCCCGCTGCACGATATTTTTCTTCAATCTTCCATTCAATTGGAAGCCCATGACAATCCCAACCAGGAACATAATTTGCGTTAAAACCGCGCATTTGAAATGAACGCACAATCACATCCTTTAAAACTTTATTTAAAGCATGACCAATATGAATATGTCCATTTGCATAAGGCGGACCATCATGGAGAATGTAAAGTGGACGATCTTTTGCTTGTTCGCGTAATTGTGCATAAAGCCCCATATCTTCCCAGCGTGCCATCAACTCAAGCTCTTTTTGCGGCAACCCTGCGCGCATAGGAAAATTTGTTTGTGGTAGATAAAGCGTTTTTGAATAATCTATTGTTTCATTTTTCACAGTCATTGTGAAATATCCTTGTCTACTTTTACGAATTTATTTGTGCATAACTTCCCTGAACCCTGCAACTCTGGTTTTGATCTATAGGGAAAGCCGAGCTTATCATTCGTATTAAGCAGCGATCAAGAAGATATATCATCACACGCTATGGGCTTTATCACGAAACTATCAAGAAAAGAAAGCCAAAAATGATCTTCTCAAAAAATAAAAGCCCCACGCTTGGTGGGGCCTCTCAAAAATTTATTCTTGAAAACAAATTAAAACTTATAAGCTACGCCAACACGGAAATCATTGGTGGTGTATTTAATTTCAAGTTTTTCCTTTGCAAATTTCTTTTTACCAAAATCGGAGTAACGATATTCCGCACGCAAAATAACATTGTCGAGCATTGCAAAGTCAACTCCACCACCAATGGTATAACCAACCATTGTTTTTGTTTCATCGGTTAAGTTCTTAGAAGCAACTACTGTTCCATCATCGTTTATAACTGATACTGATACAGTGTCTTGAAGCTGCGTATAAGCAACACCCCCAGCAACATAAGGCATAAAGCGATCAGCAGCAAAACCGATACGTACCCGTGTGGCACCAGCCCAATTTTGTTTTAAAGTGTGACTTAAAGTTCCAACCGTGCCATTGTCCTCAAGACCAAGTTCAGAAACCATCTCCTTTATTTGCTCTATACCATACACATCCGAAGCATTTTGCTCTTCCTGTGCACCTTGCGCACTACGTCCAGCTGTACTCTGTACACCATGGGGATTAGGAGAGTGTGGATTATTACTCCCAGCATGTTGACGAGCACTTGAACCATGCGGATTAGTACCGGTACCATGCCCCTGAGCATGATTTCCCCCACCACTAGCAGCATTTACTTCTGATCCAGACGACCCTGATCTCGCCAGTAGCAGTGGTTTTTTCGGTACGGTTGTTTCCCGTAAATTTGACACTGCTGCTGTTTCTGGCGCTGCTGATGGTTTTGGTGCTGCTGATGGTTTTGGTGCTGCTGATGGTTTTGGTGCTGCTGGTGCTGCTGGTGCTGCTGGTGATTTTGGTGCTGCTGGTGCTGCTGGTGCTGCTGGTGGTTTTGGTGCTGCTGGTGCTTCTGTTGATTTTGGTGTTGCTGATAGCGCTTCTACTACTCTTGCTGAACCCTCCTCTGTAGAAGCGCTTCTTAGTACACTCACTCCTGTTGATCTGCTCGATCCTGTTAAGCTCGCTCCTGATCTGCCCACTCCTGTTGAGCCCAATCCTGATGCGCTCGCTCCTACTGATGTTCCCGATGTGTTCACTCTTGTTGTACGAGTTGCTGCAGAAGTTGATGATCCCGATGAGCCAGCCCCTCCTGATGATCTCGCTCCTGTTGCAGAGGGGGGTGCAGAAATTGATGATCTCAATGGGCCTTCTCCTCCTGATGAGCTCACTCCTGTTGCAGGGGTTGTTGCAGAAGTTGATGATCCCAATGAGTTTGTTGCTCCGGATGATCTCGATCCTGTTGAGTTCGCCCCTGATCTGCCCAATTCTAATGTTCTCGATCCGCTTGGTGAGCTCGCTTTTGTTGAGTTCACTCCTGATAATGTTACCGCTGTTCCTGGTGTGGACACTAATACTACTCCATTTCCCTGCAAGCTCTTTGGTTCTGGTTGTCCTGGTATTGCTGGTTGTAATGTTCCGTTTTGCTTTACTCTTTGTACTTTGGTTGACGCCTGTTTAGACATCCCCTCTGAGAATGCTGGCACTAAAGAATCAGTTTTTGTTGCTGAAGATACTGATTCTGTTGATTTGCGAGCTCTTGATAACAAATTGTCTACTGCACTGTTTTCAGGTGCACCTATGGTAATGGTCTTTGTGTGTTTTTGTCCAGACCAAGTAAAATCCGTATCGATACTTAAAATAAAGTTATCGCCAAGATCAATATTAGAACCTGCATACAAACCGCCTTCAAAACCTGACAGTTTAGGTGATAAATCTTTACTTAGCGGTACAGTTTTGTGCTTACCAACAATACTCATATCAGTTTTACTTGAAAAACCACCACCTTCTCCTCCAAAGTAAAATCCTTCCCACGTAAAAGTAGGCGCCACAAAAGATGATGAAGTAACTGGCGTAGGTTGATGAGGAATCAGCGCATCAGCTGCCTGTACTGTTGAAGCTGAAATCAAAGCGAAAATAGATGTCGTTATTAAACGTTTCGTATTCATAAAATGTCTCCAAATATCCAAAACGGACTGTATATAGTGCATCTATTGTAAAATATCTGTAGCAAAAATATCACATTCACAAAAAAATAAAAAAATAGAGGTCCCGTCAAAGACAGAACCTCTTCATAATTTATTTTTAATTTAGTTAGCTTTGTTTTTAGAGCAATTAGAATTTATACGCTACACCAACACGAAGGTCATTGGTTTTATAGCTACATTCGTTTCCATCCTTATCGAATTTCTTTTTACCATAATCTGAATAACGATATTCTGCACGGAATAGAACATTATCTGTCATCGCAAAATCAATGCCACCACCAAGGGTATAACCAACAAACATTTTTGTTTTATCAAATGTATTAGCAGAGATCGTCTTACCTAGCTTATTATTCTCCGATTTTTTTATTCCTGAAACCCAATCAATTCCTTGCATCTGTGCATAGGTAATACCACCAGAAATATACGGCATAATGCGATCAACAACTGCAAAACCAATCCGCACTCGCGTAGCACCAGACCATTTTTCTTTTAAAGTGGCTCCGTACGCTCTCGTGTCACCCGCTACAAATTTTTCTGCCTCCCCCAACTCAATACCGGCATCTTTAAGATCCTGATTAAGTTCTATAGCGCCATCAGCATTAAGAGTCTCTGAAGAAGAGCTTTTCGTATCTCCTCGATCAGCCCAAATAGCATCTGTCTCGATACCTAAGACGAGACCATGACCAAGATCTATATTAGAACCTACATAAATTCCTCCCATGAAACCTGAAGGCTTAGGTGCCCCATCTTTAGTAAAAATTCTCTCTTTTGTATCTGGATTCGTTACCTTAACTTTACTTGAAAAACCACCAATCTGACCCCCAATATAGAAACCTGTCCAAGAAAAGGTTGGGGCAGTGATAACAGGGGTAGCTTCGTGAGGGATGACAACATCAGCAGCCTGTACAACAGAAGCTGAAATCAACGCAACGACAGAGGTCGTTACTAAAGATTTTATATTCATAAATTTTGCTCCATAATTTATTTATGTTGTAATGCTATACATCTATGAAAAAAAATCTGTAGTAAAAATAACACAATGCTAAAAATAAAAATTATTTAAAATAGAGCCTTTGAATAATTCTGTTTTGTACAATAGCTTACAAATTAAATTTATAGATAACACGTTGATATTATGGGCGAATTTATGTTTTTTATTTACAAACTTCTTTTATTAAAACCAATGTGTCATGATATTCTGTATGCAAAATAATATAAGTCATGTGATAATATAGTAACAGAAAAAAAACAGAAGCCCCGTCTTTGACGGAGCTTCTTAGAAATTTATTTTATCCGAATAATTTCGTTTTTACAAAATTAGAATTTGTAAGCCACACCAACACGGAAATCATTGGTTTTGAAATTATATTCTTTTTCTTGTGCAAAAAATTTCTTTTTGCCATAGTCTGAGTAACGGTATTCCGCACGCAACAGAACATTATCAGTCATCGCAAAATCAATACCACCACCAATCGTGAAACCAACCATTGTTGCTGTTTCATCAGATGAGCCTGCAACAAAAGTTTTATTACCTACTTTTACTTGTCCATAAGCAGCCTCTAGCTGTGTATAGGCAACACCACCAGCAACATAAGGCATAATGCGATCAGCAGCAGCAAAACCTATACGTACGCGCGTAGCGCCAGCCCATTTCTGTTTAAAACCAACACCTTCTGATACATCCACAATATCTTGGTCACTTGAATTTTTAACATTTATTGGATTAACATTAGTTTCACCAGTTGGAGTCTTGTCCTTGTCCTTTTCACCAGTTGAAGTCTTGTCCTTGTCCTTTTCACCAGTTGCAGTGACTAATCGTACATCCTTTTTGCCAGACCAGATCATATCTGTTTCAACACCTAAGATAATACCATTTCCAAGATCAAAGTTAGATCCTGCATAAAAACCGCCAATCAAACCTGAAATTTTAGGTGATAAGTCTTTAAAAACTGAAGTATCTTTATCTTTATCTTTTAGGTCAATTTTACTTGAAAAACCACCAATCTGACCACCAATATAAAAACCTGTCCAAGAAAAAGTTGGGGCACTGATAACAGGTGCAGTTTCGTGAGGGATGATAACATCAGCAGCCTGTACCGCAGAAGCTGAAATTAACGCGACGACAGAGGTCGTTACTAAAGATTTTATATTCATAAATTTTGCTCCATATTTATTTATGTCGCAATGCTATACGCCTCTGAAAAAAAAATCTGTAGTAAAAATAACACAGCTATACAAAATAGAAGTCCCGTTTAAAAACGAGTCCTCTTCATAACTTGGTTTTACGTGAAAAATAGCATGTTACATATCACGATAACCCATTGATACTATAAGTAAATCATTATCTGTCGTTGATGAATTTCCGTTTACTATGCTCTGCATGTACCAACATTCCACATATACAAATAATATGTGGAATGTGATAATATAAACACAGTAAAATTACCAAATCATAACTAAAAACAGAACTTCTCTATGAGACTATGGTATTAACCTATGTCTTTTAGTGACTTAGCTTACCGATAGGTTAAAATTTGTAAGCGACACCAACACGGAAATCATTGGTTTTGTAAGAAGTTTCATACTTATCGTTTGAGAATTTCTTTTTACCAAAATCCGAGTAACGATATTCCGCACGGACGATAACATTATTGGTCATTGCAAAATCAACACCAGCGCCAAGAGTATAACCAACCATCGTCTTTGTTTCATCAGATAAGTTACCAGAAGCTATTACTTTTCCTGAACCCTTTTTGGTTATTGATATCGACGTGATATCTTGCAGCTGTGTATAAGCAATACCACCAGCAACATAAGGCATAATACGTTCAGCAGCAAAACCAATCCGTACCCTTGTAGCACCAGCCCACTTTTCTTTAAAAGTGAAACTATGGGAGCGCTTATCACCAACATCAATTTTATCCTCACTAATATTAATACCAGCATCTTTCACTATCTTATTAACATAAGCCACGTGAACTGGAGTAATCTCATATGCTGGCACTATTTTCGTATCATTTTTATCAGTCCAAATAATATCTGTATCAACACCTAAAATAAGGCCATTGCCGAGATCGACATTCGAACCAGCATAAATACCCCCCATAAACCCAGAGAGTTTAGGCAAATAGTCGTCATGTACAGGAATAGTTTTTCCATTAGTAAGGATGTCCATCTTCGTTTTACTTGAAAAACCGCCAATCTGACCACCAATATAAAAACCTGTCCAAGAAAAAGATGGATTTACAATAACTGGTGCAACAGGTGTAGGACTGGGGGGCATAACAACATCTGCTGCATGCGCTGCTGAAACTGAAACAAAGGCGAAAGCAGAGGCTGTTATTAACCATTTCATATTCATAATTTCTCTCCATAGCTGAATATTTGAACACCTTGTCTCATATAGAGCCCCAACTCTGAATATCTGTAGTAAAAATGATACACTCATAAAAAAAACAAAATTCTTTCCCCCTTAGTCATTTGATATGGAATGTAAACTCTGGCAACGTCAGAATATTTCTCTTACCAAATTCAGTGCCCTTCTTTATTTTATAACATTATGTAAACACACATTTGGTACAATCCTTTAAAGGTATAAATACTCTCCTTCGCTTTATCGCATAACTCTCTGCAGCGATTTGTGCTGTTATGAATCAGCATGACAACTGCAACGGAAATAATCACTGCTTTCAGTTCCCTCTGTCTAGCCCCTCTCTAGACTTCACCAATATATCTCTTATCTTAACGTTATTGCTTCACTTATTTATAACTCATCGGACCATTAAATAGACGTGGACGCGGTCTTGGGTGTTTGGGCCAACGTCCTCTTCTTTTACCAAAAGATGATACAGCTACCAATTCAACAACTGCTTCCCGTTGGTTATCACCAAGATGAGAAAATTTTGTTTGCGAAAGTTTAGATAACATACCGTTCGGCTGTTTCTGCAAAAAAAGATTTTCAGGAAAAACCGCGGAAGATATTCCCTGTCCTAGTTGCGAAGTTAACAAACTCGCTCCCTGTGCTATAGAGATTGAAAAAAAAGTGGCCAAAGCTGTAATAAAATATTTCATGTTCATAGATCCTTTTCATATCATAATATCCATAATGGATTTTATGTAGTGCCTTCATTGCAAATTTCCATAAAAAAATGAGGTTTTTGAATACTGTGATTTTAAAATAAATGGAAATTGCTAAACTATGCTGACATACAAATCACTTACTTTGTAATAAATAAAAACATAATGCACTCTTAGGTATAAAATCAACGACACAACTGTTTACGCTTTCACTTCTCTAGCAGAGATTTTCCTTATCCTCTATCGCTCAAGGTAATCATATATAATAGCACGATGGCAAAATCATTCTATTTGCTGGCTTAAAACATTATCTCAGCTCTTGGAACTTGAAAGAACTCATAAGAAGCATGTTCACTTCTTTCTCCAATAGTTTTAAAAACTATACTGATGAAGCATAAACGAATGATTTTCATCATTTTTACTGTAAATAAGTATGAAATGAGAAAAGCTTACGTTATTCAAAGCTCTCATTTAATAAGAAAAAAGATAAATTGTCTTTATAAATCGATATCTTGAAGTAACAATGATATGGCAATTCTTCCGTAAACCTATCACCCTTATCTGATAGTTTCTTAAAAAACTGTCTGTTTTTTTGCAAATAAAAGCAGTGAGAAATATAAAAAAGCACATCTTTATAAATATTTATTTTGCGATCTTTAAATTGAATAACACACTCTAAACTAAGAGCTCTGTCATTAAATACTCTCACCAAAATAGAAAAAAGAACAAAATACCCATACACCATGGGTATTTTGTTCTGCTGTATTAAATTATTTTTCTTAGCTTGGTTTTAAAAGGTAATTTTAAAGTCAGCTATGCGCGAAAATATCAACCTCCGCCCATCCCAAAAGATCAAGTTTTGCTCTCATAGGCAAAAATTCAAAACACGCCTTTGCAACATGTTCTCGTTCTTCACGCTTTAAGCGTTCTTCAAATATATCTTTTAAACGATGCAAATATAAAACATCTGAGGCTGCATATTCAATTTGCGCACGTGATAAAGTCTCAGCAGCCCAATCCGAAGATTGCTGTTGTTTAGAAATATTTACATTCAGCAATTCACCACAAATTTCCTTTAATCCATGACGATCTGTATAAGTACGCGTGAGTTTTGAAGCAATTTTTGTACAAAAAACGACATCTGGCATTACGCCAAATGTATGTGCTAAAATAGAAAGATCAAAACGACCGAAATGAAATATTTTTGTAATTGCCTTATCTTCAAGCAACTTAACCAAATTAGGCGCGCTCTTTTGCCCCTTAGCAATCTGTATCACATCAGCAGTACCATCCCCCGAAGAAAGCTGAACGACACATAAACGATCACGATATGGTTGTAGTCCTAAAGTCTCAGTATCAATAGCAACGGCATTAATCTGATAATTGTCTAAGTTTGGTAAATCACCTTGATGAACGCGAATCTCAGCCATTTACCCTCCTATTTGCTAAAGCGACAAGAATACGTGCCCAAGACCGCTGCCCTTTATGAAACGATTTGAGATTATATTTTTCATTAGGTGAATGAATACAGTCATCTGCCAGTGCAAAACCAACCAAAACAGTCTCCATATCAAGAATTGATTGAAAGTCTGCTACAATTGGAATCGAACCACCCATAGCTGCTAATACAGTAGGAAATTCCCACTCTTGTGATAAAGCATCCTTTGCTGCCTGGATAAAAGACGAATCATCGGAAAGCTGAAGAGCCGGAGAAGAACCATGATCCTTAAATTCAACTGTACAGTCAGCAGGAATTGAACTGCGTACATAATCACGTAAAGCTTGGCGTATTTTCTCTGGATCTTGCTTATGGACTAAACGACATGATACTTTTGCGCTCGCTTGAGAAGCAATAACCGTTTTCATCCCTTCTCCCTCATAGCCTCCACTAATACCATTAATTTCTGCTGTAGGACGCGCCCACATAAGTTCTAAAATACTCCGCCCTTTTTCACCAGAAGGAATAGAAAGTCCTACAGGACCAAGAAAATTTTCAGCCGTGCAATTTAGTGCATTCCATGCTTGCAAAAGATGTGGAGATGTTTCTTCTACCCCATCATAAAAACCAGGAAGTGTCACCCTATTATTTTCATCATGAAGTCCTGCTAAAATTTTAGCTAAGATACGAATGGGATTGGCTGCTACTCCCCCAAAATAACCAGAATGCAAATCACGATTAGCTGCTGTGATAATAATTTCTTCCGCCATAATTCCCCGAAGAGAAAGGGCAATAGATGGTGTATTGACATCCCACATAGATGTGTCGCAAACCAATGCGCAATCAGCCTTAAGCTCATCCTTATTTGCTTTCAAAAATGGAACAAGAGAAGGAGAGGCTGTTTCTTCTTCACCTTCACATAAAATAGTAACTTTAACAGGAAGCTGTCCCGTTTCTTTCTTAAACGCACGACATGCTTCAATAAACGTCATGAGCTGTCCTTTGTCATCCGAAGCTCCACGAGCACAAATGACTTTCTCTCCATCTCTCTCTTTTAAAGAAGGTGTAAATGGATCATCTTCCCATAAATTCAGTGGGTCAACAGGTTGAACATCATAATGTCCATAAAATAATACATGCAAGCAATCATCTGAAGGTCCTGGATGGTGTCCAACAACTATTGGATGACCTGGTGTATCACGCCGTGAAGCCTCAAACCCTATACTTTTTAAATCCTCTACTAACCAATCAGCTGCTTGACGACATTCATCCTTATAAGCCGAATCTGTTGAAATCGATTGAAAACGTAAAAAAGAAAAAAGGCGTTCAAGGCTTTTGTCTATATTTTCATCAAGATGTGTTAATACTTTATTCAACATAAAAAGCCTCCCAACTCATATAATTAGAGGTACGACTTTAATCCTCTTATAGAATTTTGCAAAGGATCTTATTCATTTTTGGCACTGTGAACAATAAAAACTTGAACGCCCCAACTGTAAAATACGCATAATAGGTGCTCCACATTGCAAACACTCCTTACCTTCTCGTCCATAAACTGAAAAAGCATGTTGAAAATAACCAAGGGAGCCATCTACATGCGTATAATCACGTAAAGAAGATCCACCAGACAAAATGGCTTCAGAAATGACATTCCGTATATTCTGCGCTAAAGAATCTGCATATTCACGTGCACGTATCGTTTTCAACGCTAATGTATATGCGCCGCGTTGTGGAGACAAGCGACTACGCCAAAGTGCTTCGCAAACATAAATGTTCCCAAGACCCGCAATAATAGACTGATCAAGCAAAACTCCCTTAAGGGATATTTTTTTATTAACGAAAACCTTTTGTAGATAACGACCAGAAAACGCATTACTTATAGGCTCGATCCCTAACTTTTTTAAAAGGGGATGTTCGTAAAGCTTACTTGTATCTACTAAAAGCATAAACCCAAAACGACGCACATCATTATAAGTAAGATGATAAATTTTGCCATCCTTTGCCTGAATATCCATAACAAAGTGATCATGCTTAACAAATTTCTTTATCGTAGAAGATGCTTCTTTTAAAAGATCATCTTCTATGCGCCATGATCCTGACATTCCTAAATGGCTTAAAATCGTTTCATTTTTTGAAAGATAAAACAATAAATATTTTGCACGCCGGCCAAGCTCTATAATTGTCTGACCAACAAGCCGCTCAGAAAACGCCTCAGGGAAAGGAAAACGTAAATCTCTCCGATAAAGCGTGACAGATAGTATCTTTGCGCCAGTCACAACTGGCTCAAGTCCACGACGAACAGTTTCTACTTCAGGGAGTTCAGGCATTTATTTTTTAATATTATATATTTTCCAGCAATGCTATTGAAAAAATAAAATTTTAAGCCCATTCACCCTTACGAAATACAGGAACTCTTATACCATCTTGTGTAATACCATCAATGTCAATTTCACCAGATCCAATCATCCAGTCAATATGAATGACACTTTTATTACCACCACGTGCCGCAATTTCCTCTGCCGTCAATGATGCTCCATCCAAAAAACACTTCGAATAACACTGCCCTAAAGCAATATGACATGCAGCATTTTCATCAAATAACGTATTATAAAAAAGCAGATCGCTTTTGGAAATTGGGGAAGAATGTGGAACAAGAGCAACTTCGCCCAATCGACTTGCCCCCTCATCACTTTGTAAAACCCGTTGCAAAACTTCCTGCCCTGTTGACGCACGTGCATCAACAATACGCCCTGCTTCAAACCGTACTTCAATATTATCAATCAGTGCTCCTTGATAAGAAAGAGGCTTCGTTGAACGAACAAAACCTTCAACCCTATGAGCATGAGGAGTGGTGAATACTTCTTCTGTTGGAATATTAGGATTGCAGACAACACCATTTTTAGCAACGGATGCACCACCTTGCCATTCATGATCATCCGCCAAACCAAGCATTAAATCAGTCCCTGGTCCCGTAAAGTGCAAGGCAGAAAAACGCTGTCCATTAAGCCAAGATGAACGTTCCTTTAAAGTTGCATTATGGACAACCCATGCCTCTATTGGGTCTTCTTCTGTAATGCGTGAAGCAGAAAAAATTGCATCAGCTAATTTTTTAATCGCTTCATGAAGTGGCAGAGAGGGAAACATCACCTCAGCCCACCCAGTTGTTGGATAAGAAACAATGGACCAATTCATAGCAAAATTTGATATTTGGTTAAGAGCCGGCTGGTACGCTATTGATGTGGCTTTATTTAAACGTGCAACCTTATCAAAATCTTGATTGGAAAGCAGCAAAGGATTATCACCAACAATCGCTAAACGCGCTGCTCCATTTTCAAAAGCCTTCGCCATTCCCTCATACAGCCAAGAAGGTGCACAATCAAAACTAGCCGTATGGGCATTTTCAAAACGTGTCAGCGATAACATATCGTCACTAAAAAGTGGTGTAATCACACCAGCACCAACTTTATAAGCATGATATGCGATACGCCGAACAAGAGGTAATGCTGAAACTGGAGCAGTTAAAATAAGATCTTGTCCCTCTTGTAAATTTAGCCCAACTTTTACCGTAACTTCTGCAAGACGATTAAGCATTTCAGGTGAGATTGTCTCATGCATATCAAAGTACATTACCAATACCCTTCTTTTTAGTTGTGAAAAATTACCGGATTCTGTACTGTTTTTCTAACATTGCAACGATTGCATTTAACTGATCCGATGAAGGCATAGTATAAGCCGCTATTGTTTTGCTTTCATCTTCCTTCTCTATACGATGAGGCGCTGATGTGGGAATGGGAACTTTATCAACTTGTACGACAAAAAAAGATGTAGGATGCACCTCTTTTGCTTGCGCTACTTCTACTAAAGGAGATGTATTTTGTTTTTTCTCTGTTTTTATTCCTTTATTTGCTAAACTTGCATCCATGGAACTCGGTGTATTTCTTGAGCGTTCTTGAGAAAAAGCATAAGCAACATCATAGGGACGATCATTCGTAGGAACTTGAAGAGATCCATCACGTGAACGCTTTTCATAAAAAGCATTTCCCCCTGCAACACGAACATAGTACATGTTTTTATAAGGAAAAGATAAACCTGCGGTATGAAAAAATTTAGCATTTTTAAGTTTCTTATCCCGTTCGCCGCGCAAAACAGCATCTGCTGCCTCTCTAACACGGTTCACAGATAAAGGCTCCAGCATAGGACGCGTTAAAACGCCAGGAGCAAACTGCTTGTACTGACCAACAACACCACAAATCGTTTTTGGATAAGCGCTTGAATTAACACGATTCATGACAACAGTGCCAACAGCAATCATTCCTTCTCGGCTGGTACGGTTTGATTCAAAATACATTGCACGCATCAAACATTGGCGCTCAGTCAATGGATACATTACTGTCTTCTTATCATCATTTACATTTCCAACACTAAAATGATTTGAAGCACACCCAACAATAACAAACGGCGCTAAAAAACAACTAAAAAAAACAGTCAAAAAATTCTTTTTCATCTTATACAACAGATCCCCAACTCTTTGAAGTATTTAAAATCTGAATGTGTTCTAAATGTACCTTCAAAGAAAGTATACGGTTAATTGTTACAACTTAGTAAAATTTTAATACAAGGAGTAACTAAAAGGCATTTATGCTCAATAAAAAATAAAAAAAACTTAATTTACAGATAAATACTGCTGCTCTTCATAAAATGAATATAACCAAACAGTATCAATTCTTACACTTTAAAATCGCAATAAATTAATACACACTCAAAAACTCTCCAACAATTCTCCATAAAAGAAAGATTGGAATATTAAAACTATCTATATCAACATCAAAAAGACAACACGAATACCCCCTCCAGCTAAATTCAGGACAATGATACTACCCAATACCCAAATCTGTCAAATTAAGAATTTAAAATCCGTGATATTAGCTTGAAAAACTTTTTAGCGGCTTCTTTGTCGTTACCCATAATATTATCTAGCATATTCCACTTACAACTGTATTGTAAAAAGGCGATCAATACTTCGTATCTTCAAGAAAAATGTTAATCTATCTTTTGCTCACCTACCCCAACTTTATAGGTAAGATCATCGCGAGGGCGTTCAGAAGACATATGATGACCTGTTATAATATAATGTAGCATCTCTGCAATATTGGTAACATGGTCACCAATTCTTTCAATATTTTTTAAACAAAAAAGTAAGTGCGTACAAACCGTAATATTACGCATATCTTCCATCATATACGACAGAAGCTCCCGAAAAAGAGAAGTATACAGAGCATCAATTTTACCATCACGCTCACGTACGGCATCAACACGTTCCAATAAATGGCTCCTATAAGCACTCAACACTTCTTTTAACTGATTGAGTGCTAATGCTGTAATCGTTTCAAGCCCATGGTAAAAAGCTGCAGGTTGACGCGTTTCTGAAAGCGCAACCGTTCGCTTAGCAACATTTTTGGCCATATCCCCAATCCGCTCAAGATCAGAAGAAATACGAATGGCACCAATAATTTCACGCAGATCAACAGCCATAGGTTGGCGTTTGCAAATAATGGTAATCGCTTTCTCATCAATGTCACGTTCTACTTCATCCAAAAATAAATCATCAGCAATAACTGCCGTCGCAAGTTGAAGATCACGACACACAATCGATGCAACAGAACGTTCGATCATGTTTTCTGCATGATTCCCCATTTCTGTAATCCTTGCTTTCAAATATTTGAGTTCTGCATCATAAGAACGGACAATATGGTTCATAGACATATCTTATTCTCCTCAATTCACCTATCCAAAACGCCCCGTGATATAATCTTGCGTACGTTGTTCTTTTGGTGAAGTGAAGATCATTTCAGTTGCACCAACTTCTACCAAATGCCCTAAATGAAACATCGCTGTATATTGAGAAACACGTGCTGCCTGCTGCATCGAATGTGTCACAATAACAATTGTATAATTTTGTCGTAATGCATCGATGAGCTCTTCAATACGTGCTGTCGCAATTGGATCAAGAGCCGAACAGGGCTCATCCATCAAAATAACTTCAGGACTAACAGCAATGGCACGTGCAATACACAAACGCTGTTGCTGTCCTCCTGATAAACTTGTTCCAAGTTCATGAAGGCGATCTTTTACTTCTTCAAATAAACCCGCCTGCCTTAAACTCTTTTCAACCACATCATGCAATTCGCCACGCGATTTAACTAAACCGTGAATGCGTGGACCATAGGCAACATTCTCAAATATCGATTTGGGAAAAGGGCTAGGTTTTTGAAAAACCATCCCTACACGGGCGCGCAATTCTACAACATCAATCCGTGAGTCATAAATATTTTCTCCATCTAAGGTAATAAGACCCGTTATTTTAGCGCTTTCAATCGTATCATTCATACGATTAAAACAACGCAAAAAAGTTGACTTTCCGCAACCTGAAGGCCCTATCAAAGCTGTAACTTGATGTTCAGGAATATCAAGCGTAATACCATGAAGCGCCTCTTTTCCTCCATAAAAAACCTTTACATCTTGACCACGCATCTTAATTTTCATTACAAAATTTACCTTAGTTTAAAATATAAATCCTATCTCTGTTACTGCTTTATCGAAATCATCTTTTATCTAAATTACTGGCGCCGTTCAAATCGTCGACGTAAAAAAACCGCCGAAATGTTCATGACCGCAAGAAAAGTCATTAATATGATAATAGCACCAGAAGTCTTTTCAACAAAAGCACGCTCTGCTTCACCTGCCCACATGAAAATCTGCACAGGCAAAGCTGTTGCCGGATCCATAGGGGTGGTAGGAATATTGACCACAAAAGCAACCATACCAATCAAAAGTAATGGAGCTGTCTCACCTAAAGCCTGAGCTACACCAATAATCGTACCAGTCAAAATACCAGGAGCAGCTAAGGGAACAACATGATGAAAAACCACTTGTGTTTTTGATGCTCCTAACCCTAAAGCGGCAGCGCGAATAGAAAGAGGAACAGCACGCAAAGCAGAACGTGTTGCAATAATAATTGTAGGAAGCGTCATAAGAGCTAAAACAAGCCCACCAACCAAAGAGGCTGAACGCGGTAGCCCCAAAAAGTTAACAAACACCGCAAGTCCTAACAGACCAAAAACAATTGAAGGAACCGCAGCAAGATTATTGATATTCACTTCAATAAAATCTGTAAACTTATTTTTGCGTGCATATTCTTCCAAATAAACAGCAGTTGCTATCCCTATGGGAAGTGAAATCGCTAAAACTATCGCTATCATGTAAAAAGAGCCGATAATCGCAACGCCTAAGCCCGCAGTTTCAGGACGACTTGAAGCACCAAAGGTAAAAAAACCAAAATTAAATGTTTTATAAAGTGTGCCATCATGCGCTAAGCGTTTCATCCATTGTACTTGGCGATTAGAAACCTTGCGATTTTTTTCTGCGACATGTAAATTAATTTGCCCTTTATAAGCAGAGTCAATATCCGCTGCCACTAAGACTTTGATTTTTTGTATTGTACCAATGAGCTTTGGATTCTTGGTCACCATTTCACGCAGTTGAACACGCACACCACTTGAAAACATCCGGTTAACATCCCGCAATGATGCTCGATCATTTTGATCTATACCAAGCTTTTTTACCAAAGCATTGCGTACAAGAAGAGGATAATTGGCAGTTATAAGAACCTGCGGATTTTTTGCACGCAAACCACTTGGATCAATAATCTTCTCATCCAAATAAATTGATAATGTCATTTCACTGTGAAAAAAAGCTGTATAACCCTGACTGATGATAGACCATAAAAGGGCAAATAAAAAAAAGAGACCAATAAAAATAGCAATCATACCATACGCGCGGAAACGACGTTCAGCCCAATATCGACGTTTGAGTCCAATATTGCGACGAGGAAAAAGAAAATCTTCATTCATTCATATTGTTCCCGATATTTACGTACGATATAAAGAGCAAGAATATTCATCAAAAGAGTCATAACAAAGAGTGTCATCCCTAAAGCAAAAGCAACAAGAGTTTGGGGGGAATTAAACTCAAAATCACCTGTCAATTGATTTACAATTTTTACCGTCATTGTAGTCATTGCTTGGAATGGATTCAGTGTTAAATTCGCTGCAACACCTGCCGCCAAAACCACAATCATCGTTTCTCCAATGGCACGGGATGCTGTCAATAAAATTGCTCCCATTATTCCTGGAAGCGCTGCTGGTATCACGACTTTTTTAATCGTTTCCGATTGCGTTGCTCCTAAACCATAAGAGCCTTCCCGCAAAATACGTGGAACAGCTGTAATAACATCATCTGATAAGGAAGAAACAAAAGGTATCAACATTATTCCCATCACAACTCCAGCGGTCAAAACACTTTGAGCCATAATAAAACCAGAACCATCAGAGAGAGAAATAGAAAGATCACGTAAAAATGGACCAACAACCTTCAAAGCAAAAAAACCATAAACAATGGTGGGAATACCAGCAAGAACTTCTAGCAATGGTTTCACTATTGAACGTAAGCGAGACGAAGCATATTCGGCCATATAGAGGGCTGAAAATAATCCTATTGGCACAGCAAAAAGCATTGCTACAAATGCTATATAAAGCGTGCCAGCAAGCAATGGTATTAAACCAAATTGCCCCACACCATCCCCTGAACCACTCGCTGAAAAACGCGGATCCCAAACGGTTCCAAAAAAGAAATTTGAAAAGGATACAGACTGAAAAAAGCTTATCGTTTGAAAGAACATAGAAAGTGCAATGGCTACTGTCGTCAAAACCGCAACAATAGATGCACAAACCAATCCCACAACAATCAAACATTCAACCTTATTGCGCGCACGCCGATGGGGAGCAACTTGCATAAGTCCGCAAATAAAACCAAAGAATGCAACGACAAAAAGAAAAATATGACCAATAAACTGGAGCTTTCTAGAAGAAGATATCCATGACTGTGCTATCCTTAACACATCATCTGATGCTTCATAAGGTAAAATCAATCCTTTCACTAATAATTGTGCACGCACTTCTTCATATGAAGTATTAGCAAGATCTCCCTCAAAGTGGTGAAGCATTTTGACCAAATTTCGAAGCGTTCCCCAAAGTAGGTCGTGATTTATAAGCCCTGTTATATGCGCACTATATGTCCCAATCTCTCGAGAGGCACTATACTCTAAATAAATTGCACTCCCACTCTCCCAAAAAAGTAAAAAAACAAGCGGTGGAATAACCGTCATTAAAAACGTCCACCAACCGTAATAATACACACGAGAATGCATCTTGCATTGCGTATATTCCAAAGTGCGTGCCCGCATATAAGAAATACAAAATCCAAAAAAACCAAGAAGCAATAACAGAAAAATAATAACGGAAATGTGCATATTGTCTTTCAATTTTTGTAAAAAAGCAGCACAGAAAATGCCTACACCAGCAAATCCAAAAAATTATTCCAATGTCATCACACTACCAGCAGAAAAAGCAGAACGCTGCGCTTGACGCTCTTTTTCAGAAGCCACAATCAAACCATATTCAGCCAAAGGACTATCTGGACCAATCATTTGATCAGAAAGAAAAAAATCAACATATTCCTGTAATCCTGGAATAATACCTAAATGCGCTTTCTTAACATAGAAAAAAAGGGGACGAGAAACGGGATATTGACCACTAGAAATTGTTTCAACGGTTGGCGCAACACCATTAATATCTGCGACCTTTAGCTTATCAGCATTATTTTGATAAAAAGATAAACCAAAAACGCCAACTCCTGATTTATTAGAAGTGAGACGCGCGAATGTTTCAGAATAATCGCCATCAATATCAATAGCTTTACCATCTTTACGCACAGCAACACACGCAGCATGTATTGCCTTCTCATCCATCCCCAAAGACTTCATCGCATCCACTGCTCCACTCTCTTTACAACCCGCTTTTAATAGTTTTTCTTCAAAAACTTCACGCGTTCCATGCTTCTCTCCAGGGATATAAGCTGCTATTGCCCAATCAGGAAGAGCACCATTGATTTCGCTCCATTTTAAAACGTTATTGGGTTGCAATTTTCCGTCTTTCATAATTCGAGCAGCAAGTGCCCTATAAACATCTACTGGTTGTAATTTCCAATCAGGACCATTGATATCTGTTGCAAAAACAATGCCATCATATCCAATGCGTATCTCTTCAACATCTTTTACACCAGCATCAAAACAAGACTTTAATTCACTAGACTTCATTGCTCGAGAAGCATTCACAATATCAATAGCATTCTCCCCAATGCCACGACAAAATTCCTTAATACCAGCTCCTGTTCCACCCGATTCGATAACAGGAACCTTAAAATGAGGATACATTTCTCCAAATGCCTCAGCAACGATCTTTTGATAAGGTAAAACTGTCGATGAACCTGTCATCTGAATTTGATCACGTGCGTTGCTAACATTCACTGATAACAATATCGCGAAAATCAGTCCCACCCCAACTGATAATAATTTGCTCATCTATAAACTCCTTAATGTGAATCAAATTCTTTTTTTTGCAGTACATGACAATTTTAATTCTAGTTCATATTTGTAGCAGAACAAATATAAAAAGTAACATTAATGATTTTTTCTGAAAAAATCATGTTTGGACTCTGTGTTCAAATCAATTTAACTTGAACGTTTCTCCTCAACAACATCCCAAAAAAGATGAGCAATATCTGTCCCACCGAAGCGTTTTATTTCACGAATTCCAGTAGGAGATGTTACATTGATTTCTGTTATATAATCTCCAATCACATCAATTCCCACAAAAAAAAGACCACGTTCCTTTAAAGCTGGACCAATACGTTGGCAAATCTCATAATCACGTTTTGTTAAATCAATATTTTCTGCGCACCCCCCAACATGCAAGTTCGAGCGAACATCCGTTTCTGCAGCTATCCGATTGATCGCTCCAACAGGGGTACCCTCAAGCAAAATAATTCGTTTATCGCCTTTGCGCACTGCATTTAAATAACGCTGAACAATAAAAGGTTCGCGATAAATTTGTGCAAACATTTCCAAAAGCGATGCTAAATTGCAATCATCCCGTTTTAAATGAAAAACACCAGCCCCCCCATTACCATAAAGTGGTTTTACAATAATATCACCAAATGTGGCTCTAAAAGTCATTATTTCTTCAATATCTTTTGTAATTAAAGTTTCTGGCATCAAATCAGGAAATTCCGTGACAAAAATCTTTTCTGGACTATTGCGCACCCATGCTGGATCATTCACAACAAGAGTCTGAGGATGAATGCGTTCTAACAAATGCGTTGTCGTAATATAATCAAGATCAAAGGGAGGATCCTGCCGTAAAAGAATCACATCCATATCGCTCAATTGCGTACGACATGACTTGCCTAATTGATAATGATTCCCTTCTTCATCACGTACTATTAATGATTCCAGCCATGCAATCACACAACCATCGCGCATAGATAAACGATCTGGTGTATAATGAAAGAGAGAATGTCCGCGTTCTTGCGCTGCTAAAGCAAGTGCGAATGTTGTGTCCCCTTGAATCTGAATGGTTGAAATATGATCCATCTGAATGGCGATTTTCATAAATAAAAGCTCCTTATACTAAAAACAGACTGGTCTATGCGCTATAAATTCCGTACATAAAAAGAACTATGACGAGGGAAAGCCTATGATACAAGACACTGACACAAAATTAAGCAGTGAAGAAATTGAACGCTATGCACGTCACATCATTCTGCCTGAAATTGGTGGAGCGGGACAACAAAAGCTTAAAGCTGCACGTGTTCTTGTTGTTGGTGCTGGCGGTCTTGGCTCCCCTATCTTAACCTATTTAGCTGCCGCAGGCGTTGGTACTCTTGGAATTGTTGATGATGATATCGTTTCGCTTTCCAATTTACAACGCCAAGTGATTCATAAAACCAACACAATTCATCAATGTAAAACGGAGAGCGCCACTGCTTTTATCAAAGACATAAACCCCCATGTTAGCGTTGAAAAACATAATATCCACTTGGATAAAAGTAATGTGGATAAACTGATCAACGCCTACCACATTATTATTGATGGATGTGATAATTTTACCACACGTTATTTGCTTGCTGATCACGCTGCTCACTGTAAAAAACCCTTAATAAGTGGTGCTGTAGAACGTTTTAGCGGCTCACTGACAGTCCTTATGCCTTATAAAGACTATAATCCTCACTATCGCGACTTATTCCCCAGTCCGCCCGCCCCTGGTGTTGTCCCAACATGTGCTGAAATTGGAATCATCGGCATTTTACCTGGAGTGATCGGAACACTACAAGCCATGGAAGCCATTAAACTAATCACAAATATTGGCGAACCATTAGTAGGTAAAATTCTCTTCTATAATGGATTATCAACGCAATTTAATGTCATTACCTATAAACGGTCAGATTTCAGTGTAAATAATCAAGCTCCTTGAAAATTTTGGGGATGAGAAAAAATACGATCAGCAGAACCATATTCAACCATTTCTCTATTACGCTTCACAATCACCTCATGTGAAAGCCGTTTTAATAACTTTCAAATCACGACTCATGAACAGATCCCCAAAATGATATTTTGGTTGTAGATGACGTAAAAGGTCAATAATCTGTGCTGCACACTTACATCAAGAGAAGCCGTAGGTTCATCAAGCATGATAAAACGTAGTTTAAGGATAACTGCATATGTAAAAGCGATGCGCTTTCTCTGTCTACGAGAAAACTCATGGGAATAATATAGCAGAGAAAAAGAACGAGGCAAATCTCATGCAAAGCGTAAATATATCAATAATCTCTTCTTTTTTCATATCCTCACAACTTCTGTTAAAGTTCTTTTTTCTATACTCTAGAATGAAAGTAAAGTTGCCGTTTTTAGAGAAATCTTAGAAACCGTGTTTGATGAAATAAAGCAAATTCAGCCATACAGAATTCTGTATGATTTCAGTGCACTGCATTCAGTAATTTACATCATAGAAAAACTTCTGGCGACAAATTTTCCTGTTTCATTCGTAAAATAAATCCTGATTATTTTCCTGATCTCTAAAAATTCAGAAGCAAATATTTTTCAACTGTATTTGTCATATTGTTTTTTTCAAAATAGACTTACCAGAGAGCGGCATCCACTTGATAGTAACCAAACCACATAGGAAAAAAGTTAAAGTCGGTAGTATAAGATAACAAGACGGTGAAATTTTTGCAGGAAGAAATGAAATAGCGCTTAACACCGTTATTGAAAATATTCTTCCACTGAAAGATACAGCACCAATAATACCAGAAATATGCCCAGTTTGTTTTTGGGTAAGCTCTGAGAAAAACAGACTCTTTGCTCCTATCGGTACAGTGCAAATAAATCCATGAATTAAAGAAAAGGCGATAATTGCTAGAGCAGTTTGATTGCTATGGACAAAAAATAAAGAGCAATACACATAAGGGCAGAGAAAAATGAAAAATATTTCATATAATCCTTATATTTTTTATCAAGTACGTGATACTTAGACATCAGTAAATTAGAAAAATATTGCGCTGAGAAAGCTCCAATATGGCAGAACATAAGTGTCAACATTTGCGAAGTGTTGAGGTGGCTAATCTTTCCACCAGAGAGTATTATTGGCTGCCAGAAGTGATAAATAACTTGAATACCAGCACTGAAAAGGCACATCAGCAAAATAAACCATACTCCACCCACGGTGTTTTTAAATACCCAGAGCGTTTCCTTAGCATTTTGCAAGATCGTCTTTGTTTTTGTCCCTTCATTCACAGATGTTTTTTCTTCAGGAACAATAAGAAATATAAAGAAAATTACTCCCATCATGATGCCTGAGATAATATACCCCATAAAATATTGCCTAGAATAATAGATCGTTGCAATTCCTATGATACCACTGATAATGCTACCGAAAGAGTTTATCTGGTGAGAGAGATGTGCATAATACGAAAAGCGATCTTGTTGATGCCCTAGAGAATGATAAATCCATCCATCAATGGCGCTAGCAATGAAGCAAATTCCTGCTGCATAGAGGATTTGTGCAATGGTAAGCGCTATCATATTAGGGGCTTGAAGACAGAGAAGATAAAACAATCCCGTCATAAAAATCCCAACTGTTACTGAATATTTACGCCGATATCTGTCAGCGAAAACAGCACAAGGAAAATCAAGAAGTAAAACGGTTACCGAAAAGGCGACTTGAAGTAAAGCCAATTGGGATAGAGTAACCCCCATAGACATGAGAAAAATAGCATGATAAACACCGATTAACATCCGTACCGCGTGATAAGATCCGTAGGTTACTGCAAGCGTTCGAGATCTGTTCATTGTTTTGTTCCACAAACTTTGCAGTGGGGAATCTCTTTAAAAGAACGCTCTTCTGTGAAAAGCTTGCTACTCCATATTCCTATACGACAATCCGTGGAAAGGAGATCACCATAATTACCTAAAAATTTAAGAGCATCGTTAGCACACATAGCAGCTGAAAGAGCATTCACGGGAGGAAACGTTGCAACTTTAAAATTATTATTAATAGCAGCGCAAGCCTCATAGAGTAAATCGTCACTTTTTGGGGGAAGATTTCCTATGGATGAACCACATGCATAGCAACCAGTTTTTCCTGGTATGTAAAAAGGTCCAAATGCAGCTATATCATTGACATACCCAGAATTTATATAAGCTTGTTGATTCTTTACACACCACTCATTTACCCATGGCATCAACTGATCAGGTGTGTCAGCAGAAATAATCCATAAATCAGCTTTGGGTAATTTGTTGATATCCGTTTTGTCCATGATTGACATTTGTAGCTCAGTAACTTCACTTTCACTGTTTCTCTGCAATAATTCACGCCGAAGAACAGTGGTCTTAGGCAGTCCAACATCTTGTTCAGTAAAAAGAATTTGTCTGGTAAGGTTACTTATTTCGATCACATCATTGTCGACAAGAATTAATTTTCCCACGCCAGAGGATGCAAGTATCGCTGATACATGACTACCAATCCCACCACACCCTAAAATGACCACCATTTTTTGTGAAAGGATATATTGAACGGTTTCTGGATCCATATCATAACTTTGATAATGGAGATGATTTCTTGAATATCGATTCTTGAAGATGTTGTCCGATGTCTCAGCCAAAACAAGAAAGTGGTTAGAAAAAAGAAAGTCAAATGCGTGATTAAAATCCTCTTTTAACATGCTTGACGATAGCGACTCGTAAACTTCTTCTAGTGTCTTTTTCTCAATCCACTGCGCTGCGATAAGTACTCAATTTTCCCAGTATTTTCTCTCCTTGATAACAAATTGTTTTGAGCCCGCACCAAAAATGGCATCCTCTTCACGAATAACAACACGGGTATATTTTCCCAAAACATATTGCTGTTCCATACATTCTCCCCCCACATTTACTCATCAAAACAAACTCTTCCCTGAGAAATTATCACAGGGAAAAGAATTCTTTAAAATTATTCATTAGTTACAAAATATATGATCCATAACACCCTCCCCTTAATCTCTTTTTTTTTATTTTCCAATTGTCTATAAAAAAATATTAATTGTCAGTACACTTTTATGACAGAGAGTGAATAATTTTATATAATATTCATGAAACTCCTTCAAAAATAGAAAAAAAACAATACATAATTAGAACTCTCTTTTATATTCGAAAGATAAGCAAAACGTGTTCTTATCACGCTTTATTTCTAGAAAATTTATTGCTAACTTTAACAAAATTCAAATGATTTACCCTTTAAAATATTTATTTACTCCCTTTGATAGGGGCTAATATAGAGATGATATCAATTTTGTTTTCAAAAAAAACTCTCAAGGGAGTTTTTTTAGTGTTTGTGTTTTCTAATTTGCTAATTATTTTTATCCAACAAACTTATGGGCATATTTTGTTTTATTACTAACAAGAGAGGAAGAAGAAATGGAAATGGAAATGGAAAAATATTTGTCACTCATGCACAATTTCCAAGTGCTATTAAATTCAATGCACCCCCACTTCTTTAATGGATAAAATTTAAGTAACATGTTTTTACTCTTAAGAATAAAAACATGTTAACGAGACGATGTAATCTGAAAAATTAAATTGCTTTTTTCAGCATCATTAACCGCATAAATCTTATGTAGCGGATTCCACTATGCAATAAAGGCAGATGAATTGAGTGGATTAAAAGCACATCGGAATACTCAAAAAAAATAAAAATCTAAAAATCAATCACGTCTCTTTCTAAAATGATTTACTTCTGAAATAGCTTAATCTTTGGTCTGATCTTGTTTGTCTTCTTTATTATCCATTGGTAAAGGAATGGGGTCATCAGATAAACTGCGTAAATAAAGCAAAAGATCTGCACGATCTTGATCATTTTTTATCCCACGAAAAGACATCGTTGTTCCTGGAAATGCTCTACGTGGTGATTGTAGATAACGATCTAAATTTGTAAAATCCCACCTTTGATGAGAATTTGCACGCAATGCCCGTGAATAAGCAAAGCTTGGTGACGCGGCTAAAGAACGATTCACTATGTCCCAAAGAACTGGACCAACACGACCAGCTTCATTGCGTCCCGAGGTATGGCATATAGCACATTGGCGAAAAATTTTACGCCCATTTTCAAGATTACCCTGTTGAAGACGCTCATTTAATGATAAAGAAGGACTCGATGCCTGTTGTTTTCCCTTGGACGTATTACTTTTTGGCACCGTATAAGAATATTGAACCGATGGAGAGTTATCATAGACTATATCGCTAAGTGTGGAAATTCCCAGCAAAACAATCAAGACAAAGAGGCAAGAAACAACAAAATAAACAACTGTTGAGCGATTCATAAAAACTTAAACGTTCATCTTTTCATTACCATTCCTAGTTTAAGCTCTTTCCTTATAACATACAACATTATAAATACGTCACAATGGCATTTGGAACTTTGTAATGACGCTTGAACCAATTATTCTTATTCCCGCCCGTATGGGCTCAACCCGTCTACCCCAAAAAGCTCTCGCTGAAATTTCTGGAAAGCCTATGATTGTTCATGTTGCTGAACAAGCGAAAAAAGCTGCAATTGGACGGACTCTCGTAGCAACAGATCATAATGATATCGCCAAAGCCGTTACAGCTTATGGACATGAATGTATCATAACATGTGGCGATCATAAATCTGGTTCTGATCGCATTTATGAAGCTTTAATGCATATTGATCCTGAACAACGCTACAATACCATTTTGAATGTACAAGGTGATCTGCCAACAATAACGCCCCATGAAATTATCAGTGCTTTACGCCCTTTGGAAAATAGCTTCACTGATATTGCAACCTTGGCTGCTAAAATCAGTGACGAAAATGAAAAGAGCGATCCGAATGTGGTCAAAATTATTGGTTCACCACTTTCTCAAAATCGCCTTCGTGCTCTTTACTTTACCCGCGCAACAGCGCCTTATGGAGATGGTCCCCTTTACCATCATATTGGGATATATGCTTATCGGCGTGGAGCATTGGAGAAATTTGTGGCGCTAAAACCTTCTCCACTTGAACAACGTGAAAAACTTGAACAATTACGCGCATTAGAGCATAATATGCGTATCGATGTAGAAATCATCGACACTATTCCCTTAAGCGTTGATACACAAAGTGACCTTGAAAGAGTACGTAAGATTTTAGCATGAAAGCACTTAAGAAAACCAATAAAATCTCTTTCCAAGGGGAATATGGTGCCAATTCTCATATCGCTTGCTCCAATATGTTCCCTGATATGGATGCTGTACCCTCAGCAACATTTGAAGAGGCCCTTAACTTAGTGGAAAGTGAGCAAGCTGATCTTGCTATGATCCCTATTGAAAATACTCTTGCTGGCCGTGTTGCGGATATTCATCATCTTTTACCACAATCATCCCTCTATATTATTGATGAATATTTTTTGCCTATTCATTTTCAACTCATGGTTTTACCTGGCGTTACGCATGATGAAATTAAAACCGTTCATAGCCATACGCATGCCCTTGCACAATGCCGGAAAATCATACGAAAAAATGGCTGGCTCCCTGTTGTTTCACCTGATACTGCTGGAGCTGCAAAATTTATTAAACAAAATGCAAAGCGTTCACAAGCAGCTTTGGCTCCTCTCATCGCAGCAGAACTCTATGGGCTTGATATTCTTGAAAGAAATGTAGAAGATAATCCTCGTAATATTACTCGTTTTGTCATCCTTTCGCGTTCTCAACGCTCCGTGCCTAAACCACAAAATGGTGAAAAAATTATCACTAGCCTTCTTTTTCGCGTGCGCAATGTGCCCGCTGCTCTTTATAAAGCTATGGGAGGATTTGCCACAAACGGCATCAATATGACAAAATTAGAAAGCTATCAAATTGGTGGAAATTTCAATGCAACACAATTTTTTGTTGACATCGAAGGGCATCCTGAAGATCCCATGATGCAACTTGCTTTAGAAGAGCTATCTTTCTTCTCTGCTGAACTTCGCATTATCGGCATTTATCCGGCTCAAAACGATCGCACACCTCTATGAAAACAATTCAATTGTATCACTTTTCATAGACATCGAAGAATATTCTAAAAATTTCATGGTGTAATACGCCTTAGGAAGGCAGGCTCTTTTCTTGCTAACATAACTTTATCATAAACACTGAAAAAATGAGCTATCCCACCACTTCATGGACATTTTCAATTTTCCGGATAATATTTTCCATGAATAACATATAAAAGAACATAAATTCGGCAGAAGAAAAAATACAAGCACAAAGACAAAATCTTCCTCAGCTATCCTATTTCTCCCATACAAAAAGCTCTTTGGCTAGATATGCTATTATCTATGGCAATTTATTTTAAAGGGATGCGCGCCAATCTCGTAAAAAAGGTAACACAACAATTGAAATTTCTTTTAGAAGACATCAAACAGGAATAATTTAAATTGTCTTGAATTCAAGCAATATCAAAACGATTTTTATGAAACTAAAATTGCAATTTTGCCCTGTTTTTCATAATAAAATTTGATCTTTTATATTAATGAAAACTCCTTTATGATTAACCTTATTTTAGAACAAAAGGGAAAAATAATGAAAAAAATTATCACTCAAGGATTATTAGCCGCTAATATTCTCGCGTGCTCCAATGTTGCATTTGCTGGATTTGGTGAGAGAGCGTGGAATTTTGCGCCAAGTGAAAGTGTTACTATTGGTACGCCCGATAATACAATGCATCAAGGTGTTGAATATGCTTGCAAAGCATTTAAACCTAAAAAAGCATCCTTTTCTTTATCGTACTCTTCCCCTTCTGACTTGGACAAACTTAAAATTGTTGCGGATGATGAAAAGAAAATAAAACATGATAAAGAACATAAGCTCTTTACATTCAAAGGTATAAAATCTCTCCATATAAGCTTTCCATCATCAGGACATTATATTTTTAAAAATATTACTAAGAAAAAAATTATTGGAATAGACTGTGATACAGGGGATTACAATTAATAATATTCTAACAATACCTAGGCTTGCATGATTTTATAACAATGCTGGAGTAAGCTTTTTTGAAATCAAGCGTTGTACATTATCAACGCTTGATTTTTAGGGGGATTGAACTTTGTGCTTGGTTCGTAAAATCACGCTGTTCAGAAAAATAAAATAAAAAAACTGAATAGTGAACGCCTTTTGCTGCCAATGAATTATTTTGTATTTTGATTATCAGAGTATTTTAAAATGAGAATATCGCATTCATCCTTGCCATGAAAATCATCTTAAAATGCTATAAACTCTCTTTATAATTTAACTTATTAAATCACCTGTCTGCTTCTTTTTGCTCCTGCATTTTTTTATCATGCCTTGAGAGAATATGACAACAAGTTTCATAAGGTATAACTTACTATTTCTATTAAACTTTTTAAGGTACGCAATGTAAAATTGATTACCTACTCGCACTTCAAAAGACGAAGATTTCTAATCATATCCGTCTATAAAAAATCAAGCTTCTTATCTCACGGTTGCCACCTACTAACCACTCAATGTATTTCATTTCTACAAGAATCTACGTGCAAGCTCTGCCCTAAATATTCACACCATTGCTTTAAAATACTTAATGTGTAAAGTTTTACATACCTTATATCACCTCACCTTAAATGATAGTGTTTTACAGTATAACTAGATAAAGCTTCGAAATAAGATTTTCAAACATGTGTCTATTCGCATAGAGATTCTTGATACATTGATTCTAATATTTTTTTGAATGCTGCTTAAATCTTCTTAGAACAAACCATTTAAAAATTTCATAGACGTGCCAACAGTTCATGTTGCAATGGATGAGAAGATTTAATTGTGAAGCTCTTGCGACAAGCACAGGCTTCTTTGCTTAAAGAAATTCAAAAAAATAAATTCCTTCTCCTTTAACGAAACTTTAGTCAATAAACATCTCCTTAATGTCGAACAACATAATCATCTTGTTCATAGCAAATCAAATAGAATGCGCTCTTCCCATAAAAATTGATGAATCTCCATCACCCTTGTCGCCCATAATACCAGAATGAAGCACAAAGGAAAAATTCTTCATTGTTCGCAGCATATTTCTTGTTTCTTAGCTTGATTTTTCATTTTAAATCGACAATATGAGCATGGGAGGTTGGTGATGGACGAACTGCTCGCCAACTGGGTCAGGTCTGGAAAGAAGCAGCCCCAACGGGTTTTTGTACGGGTCATTGTACCAGCCTCCTACTTCTTTCTGTAAATTACGTTTTTTTTGTTTCTTAGTGAAGTGTTTTCAATTTTCAAAGCAGCGTTGTGCAAGAAGCAAATAAAAGGTTTGGGGCTGTCTTTAAGAAAATTGTCCTATTCCTTCAAAAAATAAATTGATTGAGAAAAAATCCTTTTATATTAGACTATGATATTAATCTGTGCCTTTGTATTATCGAACTATACGCATAAAGAGCTTCAAAGTTGGAATCGTTGATGGAAAATATGCCGGTAGAAACAACCTATCGTGTTCTTGCTCGCAAATATCGGCCTCAAAATTTCTCTGACCTTATTGGTCAAGAAGCTATGGTGCGTACCCTTACAAATGCCTTTGAAACAGGTCGCATTGCACAAGCGTGGATGCTAACAGGAATTCGTGGAGTTGGCAAAACAACCACAGCGCGTATTTTGGCACGTGCACTCAATTACAAAACAAAAGATATTGACCAACCAACAACCGTATTAAATACACTTGGTGAACATTGCACACAAATCATTGAAGGACGCCATATCGATGTTATAGAAATGGATGCGGCTTCGCATACGGGTATTGATGATATTCGTGAAATCATTGAACAAATACGTTATCGTCCTGTTTCTGCTCGCTATAAAGTTTATATTATTGATGAAGTGCATATGCTCTCAACGCAGGCATTTAATGGTCTCTTAAAAACACTTGAAGAACCACCAGCGCATGTAAAATTTATTTTTGCAACGACAGAAATTCGCAAAGTTCCTATTACCATTCTTTCACGTTGTCAGCGTTTTGACTTACGACGTGTTGAAGCAAAAGTTTTGAGTACACATTTGTACCAAATTGCAAAATATGAAAAGGTAGAAGTGGAAGAGCAAGCGCTCTCCATGATTGCTCGTGCTGCAGAAGGCTCTGTACGTGATGCATTGTCCATTTTTGATCAAGCAATTGCTCATAGCAATGGGAATGTTAGTGCTGTTGCAGTGCGTGCAATGCTAGGGCTAGCTGATCAAGCACGTATTATTGATCTCTTTGAATTCATCATGAAGGGCAACGTCGTAAATGCCTTGCATGAATTACGTAGCCAATATGATGCAGGGGCTGATCCTCTCACGATATTGACAGAATTAGCCGATTTCAATCATCTGGTCACACGTCTCCGTTTTACTCCAGAGATAGCCGAAGATCTCTCGCTGACCGAAGAGGAGCGCTTAAGAAGCTTAAGCTTTTCACAAAAACTTTCCGTCCCTGTGTTATCTCGAAATTGGCAAATGTTACTCAAAGGCTTACAAGAGGTGAGTCAGACAGCACACCCACTTCAAGCTACTGAAATGTTGCTTATTCGCCTTGCTCACACTGCTGATTTGCCTACTCTTGATGAAGCCTTAAAAAAACTTAGCCAAGAAAAAACATCTCTCACAATCGTCACAAACTCATCTCATCAAGAGTCCACAAATGCAAATAATACGACAAAAGTAACAACTCTATATGCTGATTCTTCCCAAAACGTTTCAAACGTGCCAGCTAATCAATCTGATTTCAAACCATCCGTAGGCAAACAACTTAGCCACTCCTTACAAGAAAAAGAGACAGCTAAAACTCAAGTTTTTAAAAGTACCAACACTCCTGAAATAACAGACACTCTTGAAACTTCAAAGTCTGTTAAACTTTCTGAAGATATTACGCATTTATCACATTCCTCTAGGAGGAACGCAGAAGAAATTACTGTATCGCAAACCACTGTTATCAATTCCTTGCACGATATTGTTAAATTAGCTGAACAGTATAATGAGACGCCTTTCAAACTCCTTATTAAAGAATTTGTGCATCCTGTTTCCTTTAAACCAGGGCATATTACCTTAAGGCTTTCTGAAGATGCTCCACATTCACTTGCTTGTGATATAGAAAAAATGCTTTTTCAATGGACAAAAAAACGCTGGACTGTAACCTTTGTCAGTGAAGGGGGAGGACCAACCTTACAGGAAGAAAGTATGGCTGTCCAAAAGACTCTTTTTTCCAATGCAGAAACAGATCCTGATATCGCAAAAATACTTAACCATTTCCCAGAAGCGAAAATTGTCGATATTCGCCTGAATAAACAAGAAAATGACCTTGATTTACCATCTAATAGCTTTAAAAATATTGATACTTTTGAAAATGAAAGTGAAACTAATGATGAATAAGGATACCCATTTCTATGCGTGACATGATGAGCATGATGAAAAAAGCCAAAGAAATGCAAGAAAAAATGCAAACAATTCAGGAGGAACTGAAAAAAATTGAAGTCATGGGTTCTGCTGGAGGGGGACTTGTCAGCATCACTTTAAACGGCCAAAATGTTATAACGGCGGTTCACATTGATCCTTCACTACTTACACCTGAGGAAGTTGAAGTCCTTGAAGATCTCATTATGGCAGCCTATAATGAAGCCAAAGCAAAGATGGAAGCCATTGTAGCAGAAAAAACCAAAAGTATAACAGCAGGATTACCGCTTCCATCAGGTTTCAAACTACCATTTTAATGAAGCATATTTTATTTAATCCCATGGGACAACAATATGTCTAAACACATTGCAGGACCTGAAATCGAGCGTCTTATTCAACTTTTAGCACGGTTACCAGGTCTTGGTCCACGCTCTGCCCGACGTGCAGCACTTTACCTTATCAAAAAAAAGGAAACACTGCTGGAACCTTTGGGAGCAGCAATACAGGAAACTGTAAATAAAGTTTGCATTTGTTCTGTTTGTGGAAACGTAGATACAATTGATCCTTGTTCGATTTGTACAGATCCACGCCGTGATGATACAACAATTATTGTTGTTGAGGATATCGCTGATCTGTGGGCTTTAGAGCGTGCAAAAACTCTCGCCGCACGTTATCATGTACTGGGTGGACGTCTTTCTCCCTTAGATGGAATAGGCCCTGATGAACTTAATATCACTTCTTTAATACAACGCGTTGTACAAAATTCAATTATAGAGATTATTCTGGCTGTCAATGCTACTGTTGAGGGACAAACGACAGCGCACTATATCACGGATCAGCTTTCCAACTTTTCAGTTAAAGTGACCCGACTTGCCCATGGAGTGCCTGTAGGAGGTGAGCTTGATTATCTTGATGATGGAACTTTAGCAGCAGCCTTACAAGCAAGAACAAATCTTTAAAAACTTTTTGCTCTTAGCTGTTGTCTCTTCTATTTGCTATCATTGCTCATTGTTCTTTTTTGGGGGAAATATTAAATTGGTAAAGAAAAATCTCTCACTTTTAAATGACTTTTTTCCTGGTATCTTGATATGTTTACTCATATCAGCCTTAGCATATGGTCTAGAAGTTGTAGAAAAACAGCTTTTTGGGCAAGCATGGCTCGAAAGTCTGGTTTTAGCAATTATTTTAGGATCGATTATCCGTAGTTGTTTTACTTTGCCAACATATTTTCAAAAAGGTATAACCTTTTGTGCAAAAACACTTCTTGAATTTGCTATTGTTCTTCTAGGAGCAAGCATTAGCATACACGCCGTTTTTTCAGCCGGTTGGAGTTTGCTTGCTAGCATCATATTCGTTATATTTGTAACTATTCTTATAAGTTTTTTTATTGGCCGAATTTTCGGGCTTTCTTCACATTTAGCAATGCTGGTTGCTTGTGGTAACGCTATTTGTGGTAATTCCGCTATTGTTGCCGTTGCACCTGTCATTAAAGCAAAACATGAAGAAGTCGCTGCATCAATTGCTTTTACCGCCCTTTTAGGAATCCTTATTATTTTACTTCTTCCTGTTTTACATCCTCTCCTCAATTTGTCATTGAGTCAATATGGTGTACTTGCAGGCATGGTGGTATATGCCGTACCACAAGTTTTGGCAGCAACAGCATCTGTTTCTTTTATAAGTGTTCAAATTGCAACAGTTGTTAAATTAGTGCGTGTTCTCATGCTGGGTCCTGTTATTTTTGCCTTGTCAATTATTTATCACCGATCAGCCCAAACCCGCTTGCGCCTACACACTCTTGTTCCATGGTTTATCATTGGCTTTATTATTATGATGTTGATCCGCTCCAGCGATCTTATTCCTGAAAGCGCTCTTATACCCATACGATTTATCGCTCAGTTGTTCACTGTCATTTCAATGGCAGCTTTGGGACTAGGCGTTGATATCCGATCCTTAAAAAAAGCAGGATGGCGTGTCATCTTGGCTTCAACCTGCTCCATACTTATCCTTGGAATTTGTAGTCTTATCATGATACAATTGAATGATTTAAGTCATATTACATTTTGAAATATGTGTTCTCAAATATTTTTACTTTTTTCAGCCTACTATACAATCATCCCGTAGATTTACCAATATTGGAAAGCTCTTCTATTAAACCAAGTGAAAAATTATAAAAATTTTCTTATCATTTGATGATAAAAATGAAATGCACTTTTGATATACGTAGCAAACTGTTAAACTGCTTTACAGCACATAATTATTTGCCATAAACAGTGTATAGAAATATACAATGTATAAAAATTACTTTTTTATTTTATCACTCTCATCTCAATACAGACTATGTTCTTATCGGAGAAAAACAAATGTGACTTCAAAATTTCTCCTTTCAAATTTCTTTTACGCACTATAATTTACAAAAGGATGTGAATGACAATCAAATCCGTATCCAAGAAAAAAGATATTGCTGCTTATTTGCACTAGCAATCTTCTTCAATTATTACAAAATGAAAAAACTAAAAAGCACGGTAGACCTTTTGTTTATCATCTTATTCAACTAAAGTATATTTATGCTTATTCTTGCTATAGACACTGCTTCAATTTATTGCGCCGTTGCACTCGTTCGTCATAAATCTATCATCGCGCGTATCAATGAACGCATGCAAAAGGGGCATGCAGAAAAGCTTATGGGACATATTATACAAGTCATGATACAAGCCAACATGACCCTTAATCAAGTTGATCGTATTGCTGTCAATATTGGACCTGGATCTTTCACTGGTGTGCGTGTGGGGGTTTCCACAGCACGCGCTTTAGCGTTAGCGCTTGAGATACCAGCTGTCGGAATAAGTGCACTGGAAGCATTAGCAGCACAAACAAAAACCAGTACAAATACTGCATCAACAATCACTGTCGTCATTGACGCAGGAAGAGATATGTTCTACCATCAAAACTTCAATGAAGATTTGACACCTTTAGGAGAACCAGGATTAAAAACAATTGAGGATATCATCGAAGGTTTACCACAACAAACGAGATTAACCGGTCCAGCAACTGATATTATTGTACAGCATATTATAGACAATAAGATAAATAAAAAAATCATACGAGACCAAAGCTTTTGTGAGGCAGCAGACATTGTAAGTTATGCCCATCTTGCTGCAAACAAACAACCAAAAGATCCACCCCGCCCGCTCTATTTACGTAATGCCGATGCAAAACAACAAACTGGTTTTGCATTACCACGAAAAAATAATGTCTAAATTTTTATTGCCAAAAAAGCTTTTTGAGGTTGCTCCACTCCAAATTAATGATAGTGCTTCTCTTCATCAAATCCATCACTCTTGTTTTGTTCCTGCTTGGGAAAAGCAAGCTTTTGATGATTTCTTAACAGATTGTTCTATCTTTGGATACAAAGCCTCTCTCATTGAAAAACCTGAACAAATTGTAGGCTTTTGCCTTTGCCGTCTTATTCTTGATGAAGCAGAAATTATCACAATTGCTGTTCACCCTGATTTTCATCGACACGGTATTGGTTCCTTGCTTATTGATCGCACACTTCACCATCTGCATAATGCGCGTGCTCTTAAACTCTTCTTAGAAGTAGAAGAAACAAATCTTTCTGCTTTGAACCTTTACCAACGTTTTAAATTTCAAAAAATTTCTAAACGCCCTGCTTACTATCAAACAAAAAATAGCCGAGTAGACGCAATCGTTATGGAAAAAACTTTTCAGCAAACAGATTGAGATTTATATCAAAAACATTTAGACACATGCTATGAATAAAGCAGATCCTAAAAATGTACCTCCTGTTCCTCTTAAAAAGGTTTTTATCAAAACCTATGGATGCCAAATGAATGTTTATGATAGCCAGCGAATGACTGATAGTCTCTGTGCGCAAGGTTATGTTACGACACAAACGCCAAATGACGCTGATCTTATTCTTGTTAATACTTGTCATATTCGCGAAAAAGCAGCAGAAAAACTTTATTCGGATCTTGGTCGTTTGCGGGTGATACGTCAAGAACGGAGCCCCGATAAACCCTTGATGATTGGTGTAACTGGTTGTGTTGCTCAAGCTGAGGGGAGTGAAATTTTACGCCGTGCTCCAACCGTGGATCTCGTTATTGGTCCACAAATGTATCACCGCTTACCAGATTTGTTAGAAAAAGCAAAACAGGGGAAAAAAATTATCGAAACAGACTATGCTGTTGAAGATAAATTTGCTCACTTACCGCCGCATAATAAACGTGCTGTCAGAAAACGGGGCGTTAGTGCATTTTTAACAGTACAAGAAGGATGCGATAAATTTTGCACTTTTTGTGTTGTTCCTTACACACGCGGTGCCGAAATATCACGACCTGTAGAACAAATTACCGAAGAAGCACGCCAACTTATTGAAGCAGGTGTCAAAGAAATTACGCTGCTTGGACAAAATGTAAATGGTTGGCATGGACAAAGTGCAAATGGTAAAACTTGGCGTCTTGGTGATCTTCTCTATCATCTTGCCAAACTAGATGGTTTAAAACGTCTGCGTTACACCACCAGCCACCCACGAGATATGGATGATAGCCTTATTGCCGCGCATCGAGATCTTGACATATTGATGCCTTATCTCCATTTGCCTGTTCAATCAGGTTCAGATCGCATCTTAAAAGCAATGAATCGCCAACATAAAAGCATTGATTATCTTCAACTTATCGAAAAAATTCGCACCGCACGACCCGATATTGCTTTTTCAGGCGATTTTATTGTAGGATTTCCAGGAGAAACAGACGAAGATTTTGAAGAAACCATTAAACTTGTTAAACAGGTTCAATATAGTTCAGCTTATTCTTTTAAATATTCACCCCGCCCTGGAACAGTTGGTGCAACAATGAAGAATCATGTTGATGAGACTGTAAAAGATGCGAGACTCCAGCATTTACAAGTTCTGCTCCTTGAGCAACAAGATGCATTTTTGCGTTCTAAAATTGGTCAAACAACCGATGTTCTCATCGAAAAAGCTGGGCGTCACGAAGGACAAATGGTAGGACGTTCACCTTGGCTTTTGCCCGTTGTCGTGGATACAGACGCTATGACAGGAGATGTAGTGGCAATTCATATTAAAAATACAAGTTCAAACAGCTTTGTTGGTGAAATGGCAAATGTGTAAATATGCCTTTCATGCCTCGTTCACAACAGAGATTTTAAAAAGCTCTTTTATTTTTGAAGAAAATGATTACATTTAAACTATGCATTCTATAAAAAATATATTGTTTTCTATAAAGTTTATTGCAGGAAGTATGCAGAATTTATATAAATATGGGAGAATAGGTTGAAAACTTCAACCGAAAAAATAAAGCGCGTTAAAGAAAAAATAAATGCTTACCCTGAAAACACGCATATCTTAGGAAAAGCAAACCTATCAGATGTTAATCATGTTGTTCTCATTTTTGAAAACAATAAATATGCGAAAACGGTTTTTGGTAAACTCGACGAAAATCTTGCTTATATTGAAAAAAAACTCGGACTTAGCATTCATCCGCGCGGTAATGAAGTTTTCATCCGTGGAAATATTATTGCTATAAAACAGGCACAATACGTATTACAGCAGCTTTATGAACGCGCAAAAACACATCAAGAGCTCACTTTATCAGATACAGAAGGAGCGATTGCTATGGCAAATTTGCTACAAGAACAGCAAGAAGCCCCAATAACAATCCAACATGGGAAAAAATATAGCCCAGCACGACTTAGTACCCATAAAAAAATAATCCATGCTAGGACCCCTACACAAAATGCTTATATACGTGCAATGGACCGTAATGAACTTGTTTTTGGTGTAGGCCCTGCTGGAACAGGCAAAACATATCTTGCTGTTGCACATGCTGCAATGCTTCTAGAGCGTGGTATCATTGAACGTATTATCCTCTCACGTCCTGCCGTTGAAGCTGGAGAGCATCTTGGCTTTCTGCCTGGTGATCTGAAAGAAAAAGTTGATCCTTATTTACGTCCCCTTTATGACGCACTTTATGATATGATTCCTGCTGAAAAAGTAGAGCGCATTTTAGCCTCCGGTGTCATAGAAATTGCGCCTCTTGCTTTCATGCGTGGGCGAACACTTGCTCATGCCGCTGTTATTCTTGATGAAGCACAAAATACTACACCTATGCAAATGAAAATGTTTCTCACCCGTCTTGGCGAGGGAACACGTATGATTATCACTGGTGATGTAAGCCAAATTGATTTACCTCGCGGACAAAAATCAGGTTTAAGCGAAGCGATACGTATTCTCTCACAGGTAGAAAATATTGCCATCATTCGATTTGATGAAAAAGATGTTGTACGCCATCCCCTTGTTGCCGCTATCGTCCGTGCTTATGATCAAGATTCTGCTGTACAAATTGAAAAAATGCCATCTTCAAGCTCTTCCTTAAAAAAGTGAGTTTCATTTGTTATGATTACTATCGATATAATTGTTGAAAGCTCTGGATGGGATGATGAGAAAATACTTTATAATATCACTGAAAAAGCATTAACAACGACAATGCATCATCTTTCGTTAGAAGATGTTGTAAGCGAAGTCAGCCTGCTTTTTACGAATGACCAACATATGGCACAGATCAATGCACAATGGCGTGGTAGAAACAAACCCACCAATGTCTTGTCCTTTCCTGCTTTTCCAATTAAAATTGGACAGATTCCAGGACTTATGCTCGGTGATATTATTATTGCACAAGAAACTGTTCTACTAGAAGCACAAAGAGAGGGGAAATTGTTTCAAGACCATTTGACACATATGATTGTTCATGGTGTTCTTCACCTCCTTGGCTATGATCATGAAACAGATGATGAAGCTCACCGCATGGAAAAACTTGAAAAAGAAATTCTTCAAAAGCTTTCCATACAAGATCCCTATATTGAATTGTTTTAGAAATGATAAAATTTAACTTTTTAAATTCATATCATCATCATACAATTTAAAGTTTCTTATGCCTCTATTATAAAAAAGAAAGTTTGAAGATTTCAAAATCATGGCAAACAAAATAAATGCACCCAATAATCATCACACACCTTCTGTTATTAAAGAACATTCCTCTCAACAGGCGAATCATACGGAAAAACATTCTCTGTTAAATCATTTATTTTCGTTTTTTCGTGGTCGCAATGCTACATCACTGCGCGATGACCTTACCGTTGCACTCACAACCGATAATGAAAAAGACACAGCCCTCTTCTCTCCTGAAGAGCGTACTATGCTGCATAATATCTTACATTTGCGTGAAGCACGTGTTGATGATGTGATGATTCCACGTTCCGAAATCAAAGCATTGGAAATAAACACTCCGCTTGAGGAAGCTCTCAAATGTTTTGCAAAAATTGGTCATTCTCGCATACCTGTTTATGCTGAAACCTTAGATGATCCACGAGGAATGATCCATATCCGCGATATCCTTAATTATATGACTCGTTTTATTATCAACTCGACCCAAACTGAACAAAAATCCGATTTTCTTCAGTTAAATCATACGCATTTACACACCCCCATCGGTGAATTGGATTTGATTCGAACCGTGCTCTTTGTTCCTAGTTCCATGCTAGCAAGCAAATTATTAACACGTATGCAAACCACACGAACACAAATGGCTTTGGTTATTGATGAACATGGAGGTACAGATGGTCTCGTTTCAATGGAAGATATTGTCGAATTAGTTGTTGGTGATATCGAAGATGAACATGATAATGTCAACAATGCTATCGTGCGTGAACATAATAATAAATGGCTTGTTGACGCAAGAACCGAATTAGAGGAAGTAGAAAAAGCTCTTGGTCCGGATTTTATTGTGGGAGAATATGGTGATGAAGTTGATACCATTGGTGGTTTGATTGTTTCTATTCTTGATCGCATTCCTGCAAAAGGTGAAGTTATTGAAGCCGTGCCTGGTTATCGATTTCGTATTTTAGAGGCTGATAAACGCAGGATTAAGCGATTGCGCATTTGTCGTACTCCAGAAAATGAGAATTTTAAAAACAATGTCATCCCTAAAGAATAGCCAAATTTTTTTAAACAATTTTACACTCTTCTTGTTTTCTGTTACCAGCTGGAAGCGACAAATGTGGGTGTTCCTCTGTGGTGCTTTTACTTCTTTTGCACTTCCACCCTTTTATTTGACACCCCTTTGCTTTTTAACTTTCCCCATCTTTATTATTTTACTTGATTCAATACGCGCTATCCAAAATAATAAAAAACGTTTTCTTACCTACGCTCTCAGCTGTGGAGTCTTTGGCTTTAGTTATTTTATTTGCAGCCTTTGGTGGTTGTGCAATGCTTTATTCACAGATCCCGTTTCTTTTGGTTGGGCAGTGCCCTTTGCTATTTTAGGTCCTCCTCTCTACCTTTCTCTTTATTGGTTTTTTGCAGGCTTCATTGTCGGTTTATTATGGACAAAAGGCATAGCACGCTTCTTTGTTCTGGCCTTCGCGCTAGGATTAGCAGAATGGTTGCGTGCATTTTTATTCACAGGATTCCCTTGGAATGCTCTTGGCTATACAGCTATGCCAACCCCGATGTTCATGCAATCCGATGCAATTGTTGGACTTTACAGCATGAATATTCTTGCCGTCTTAGTTTATAGTTTACCGGCTGTTTTATTAACAGATGAAAAAAAGAAAGCCGCACTTTCTCTCTGCTTATCACTTATATTGGTCCACAGTGGTTTTGGATTTTACCGCCTCAATACTATACCAAATACAGCAGATAATCAAAAAAGTGGTTATTGGGTGCGTATTGTTCAACCTTCTATTCAGCAAGATATAAAATTGAGTAATATAACACGAGAAGCTATATTTGCAGCCCATATGCGCTTGAGTGCAACACCAATATCAGGACATAATAGAGAACCTGACTTTATCGTATGGCCTGAAGCTTCTATTCCTTATCTTCTCTATGATAACTCTACAACTACAATGCGCATCGCTTCTCTGCTAAAACCTAAACAATGGGCGATTATTGGTGCCATACGTGCTAGTAATGATTCTTTTAATACACAAATGCAATATTTTAATACAATTGCCGTTATTAATCATAAAGGGAATGTTTTAAAGACTTCTGATAAACTGCATCTCGTTCCTTTTGGTGAATATCTCCCTTATCAAAATTTATTGGAAAAAATTGGATTGCATACCCTTGCTGATAATATTGGTGGATATAGCGCTGCAAGTGCGCGTGAAATTGTCACGTTGCCAAACGGTTTTTCTTATCTTCCACTGATTTGTTATGAAGTCATATTCCCCCATGAAATGACTTTTAAAGGCTCCTCTCCTCAAGCAATCATTAATGTCACAAATGATGCATGGTTTGGTGTAACACCTGGACCTTATCAACATCTTCAACAAGCACAGCTTCGTGCTATTGAACTGGGAATACCTCTCATACGCGCAGCCAATAATGGAATATCAGCTGTTATTGATTCTTATGGACGAATCATTGTAGCTCTCCAACAGAATGCTATTGGCATTATTGATTCACCAATTCCATCACCCATTACGCCCATAGGAAGCAATGAATATAGAATATTCTCTACTTTCATCTTATTTATTCTTATGCTATTGTGTCGTATCGGTTTTGGTTCTACAAAATACCTTAAATGATTCAAATGCCCATATCCGGTGTTACATTAGGTGTACCGGTAATGTTGGGAAAAAGTGTTACATATTATCTTAATTATATGATAAATCAGCTTCATAGCAAGATGGTGTTGATTTAGAAGAAAAGTGCTGGAAATTAAAGAGTTGCATTATGACCGAGACTAGAAAAAAACCCGATCCTATAGACATCTATGTTGGAACCCGCATTCGTTTACGTCGTAATATTTTAGGACTTACGCAAGAAAAACTAGGTGAGAAATTAGGCGTTACTTTCCAGCAAATCCAAAAATATGAAAAAGGTACGAACCGTATTGGTGCAAGTCGCCTCCAAGCAATTGCAGAAATTATGGATGTTCCTGTTTCCTACTTTTTTGATAAAGGCATGAATACGCAACATGTAGAAGGCTTTGCTGAAAGCGATAACGATTTTATGGATTTTTGCTCTAGCAATGAAGGAATCCAGCTAATGCGTGCTTTTACGAATATATCTGATGCTAAGGTGCGCCGAAAAATTATTGATTTGGCAAAAGCATTGTCTGAAGAAGATATGGCAAACAAATCATAAAGTAAAGATTCCGTCTTTTTTCTCCAGCTTATAAATTGGGCATTGACCATTTGTCTTGGGATTGGCAAATAGGGGCAGTTTTAATAGACAATTTCATAAACTGTTGGTTTTCTTTTTTGAAGGAGTTCCTATGCCGCATCAAGATTATCTTTTTACGAGTGAGTCGGTATCGGAAGGACATCCTGATAAGATTTGCGACCGTATTTCCGATGAAATCGTTGATATGGTCTATAGAGAAGCGCAAAGAACTGGTACAGATCCATGGTTGGTACGAGTTGCTTGTGAAACTTTGGTTAGTGTGAACCGCGTTGTTATCGCGGGCGAGGTACGTGTTCCTGATACACTGTTAAAAAGAGATAAAAATAGAGAATTTATCTACGATGAGAATGGCTGTCCGTTCATTGATCCCACACGTTTTCGTACAGCGGCACGTCGTGCTATCCGTGCAATTGGTTATGAACAAGTAGGTTTTCATTGGAAGACTGTTAAAATTGATGTTCTTTTACGTCCCCAATCAATGGATATTGCACGTGGTGTTGATAATGCTACGGATCGGCATGGTGAAGAAGGAGCAGGTGATCAGGGCATCATGTTCGGATATGCTTGCCGTGAAACACCAGATCTCATGCCAGCTCCCATTTATTATGCACATAAAATTCTTAAACTTCTTGCTGCGGCTCGCCATAAAGGGGAAGGAGAAACTGGAAAATTAGGACCAGATGCTAAAAGTCAAATAACAATACGGTATAAAAATGGAAAACCAATAGAGGTAACGTCCATTGTTCTTTCAACACAACATTTAGATGAGAGTTGGGATTCGGATAAAGTTCGTACAGTGGTTGAGCCTTATATTCGTCAGGCTTTACATGATATTCCCATTTCGACTCAATGTCATTGGTATATCAATCCAACAGGGAAATTTGTTATTGGTGGTCCTCAAAGTGATGCTGGACTGACGGGGCGCAAAATTATTGTTGATACTTATGGAGGGGCAGCACCCCATGGTGGAGGTGCTTTTTCAGGAAAGGATACGACAAAAGTTGATCGTTCTGCTGCTTATGCCGCACGTTATCTTGCTAAGAATATTGTTGCAGCTGATTTAGCAGAACGATGCACTATCCAACTCTCCTATGCGATTGGCATTGCGCAGCCCCTATCCATTTATCTTAATCTCCATGGAACAGGAAAAGTCGATGAAAAAATTCTTGAAGCAACCATTCGCAAAATAATGGATCTTTCACCAACGGGCATTCGAAAACATCTTGATCTCAATAAACCTATTTATACAAAAACAGCTGCCTATGGTCATTTTGGACGTACACCAAAAAATGATGGTTCGTTTTCATGGGAAAAAACTGATTTGATTAAACCACTTCAAACGATGATTAAAATACCATGATTGACCATAATACACGTGCACGTGAAGCCTTTTTTGGTCGCCGACAAGGGAAACGGCTGCGAAACAGTCAACTTGCGCGTATAAAAATGCTTCTCCCAACTCTTCATATTGATTTAAATACCCTTTCCCCCTTAGACTTAACAACTTTGTTTCCCAATAAAGTAAAAGAAGTTCGGCTTGAAATTGGTTTTGGTGGAGGTGAACATTTGCTTCATGAAATGGAACATTGTCCGCAAACTGGTTTTATTGGTATCGAACCCTTTGTCAATGGTATAGCAAAAATATTGCTATCTCTTGAACAGCATAAACAGCATCAAAATCAACTTCGCCTCTACGATGATGATGCCACACATCTCCTTGATTGGCTCCCCAATGCATCACTTGATGGAATAGATCTCCTCTATCCTGATCCATGGCCTAAAAAGAAACATTGGAAACGACGTTTCATCAACATAAAAAATCTTAATCGTTTTGCTCGCGTTCTTAAAACAGGGAAAAAGTTCCGCTTTGCTAGCGATATAGACAGTTATGTAAATTGGACCCTTTACCATTTTACACAACATAATCACTTTGAGTGGGAAGCAGAAAAACCTAAAGATTGGAAAACCCCTTATCCGCTCTGGATAAGTACTCGCTATGAAGCAAAAGCTTTACGCGAAGGACGGATACCTACTTATCTTACCTTTATCAAAAAATAAATGCTCAAATGCTTTTCTTATAAACAACTTGAAAAATTTTGAATTTAAGAGTATCAATAAGTAAATTCTTGGTCTTATGATGAGGAGTGGGCCGTTGGACCCGCTCTTTTTTAATGTCGTAAAACTTAAGAAAAATGACTTGGATGAAATGTATGAACGAAACTGAAAAAATAAGCAGTCTTGATGAACCACGTCTGTTTGAAGAAGATGGCGTTGAAGCGCGTGTTGGGGCTCTTATCATACCATTGCTTAAACCTTTAGGTTTTCGTTTGGTTCGTGTGAAGCTTCTTGGTTTAAATGGTTTAACACTTCAGATTATGGTAGAACGCGCTGATGGCTCTATGACCGTGGAAGATTGTGAAACTGTTAGCCGAACTGTTTCACCCCTTCTTGATGTGCAAAATATTATTGAGCGCAAATATCATTTAGAAATTTCATCTCCAGGAATTGACCGTCCACTGGTAAGAAAATCTGACTTTCTGCATTGGCAGGGACATATTGCAAAAATTGAAACTAACAGAACAATTGATGGGCGCCGGAAATTTCGTGGAACACTGACTAACATCACGCAAGATGGATTTACTTTAAACACCGATAAAGTCGCTTATGGAGAAGCACTATATATCTCTATTGCCTTTTGTGATATTACAAATGCACATCTGGTATTAACAGATGAACTTATTCGCGACGCCTTGAAAAAAAATAAAGATTTAAATCAACAAGTTATTCCCGAAGATAATTCTAACATCTCAAAACAGACATCAAATTATAAAAGTTAATATCACTGGGAAATGCCTATCGTGTGGCACAAAGAAGGAGAAAATTGATGGCTACAAGCGCTAACAGGCTTGAAATTCTGCAAATTGCAGATGCTGTTGCACGTGAAAAGTCAATTGACCGTGAAATTGTTATTTCTGCGATGGCTGATGCTATTCAGAAAGCGGCACGTTCTCGTTATGGTCAAGAAACCAATATCCGTGCTGAAATCAATTCCAAAACAGGTGAAATTAAATTACAACGCCTGCTAAAAATTGTTGATGTCGTTGAAGATTATACAAATGAAATCACCTTGTCCGATGCACTTAAACGCCAAACGGATGCAAAGGTTGGTGATTTTTTTGCTGATCTTTTGCCTCCTATGGATTTTGGTCGTATCGCTGCGCAATCTGCTAAACAGGTTATTGTACAAAAGGTCCGTGATGCAGAGCGTGACCAACAATATGAAGAATTTAAAAATAAAATTGGTGAAATTATTTCTGGTACAGTAAAGCGTGTAGAATATGGCAATGTTATCGTTGATCTCGGGCGTGGTGAAGCTATTGTGCGCCGTGATGAATTAATTCCACGTGAATCCTTTCGCTATGGGGATCGTATTCGTGCCTTTGTTAATGATGTGCACCGTGAATCACGTGGTCCGCAAATTTTTCTTTCACGCACACACCCGCAGTTTATGGTGAAGTTGTTTACCATGGAGGTACCAGAAATCTACGATGGTATTATAGAAATTAAATCGGTTGCTCGTGATCCTGGTTCACGTGCTAAAATTGCTGTTGTCTCACGGGATGGCTCCATTGATCCTGTTGGAGCGTGTGTGGGAATGCGAGGAAGTCGAGTACAGGCTGTGGTTGCAGAACTACAAGGTGAAAAGATTGATATTATTCCTTGGTCCCCTGATGCCGCGACATTTATCGTTAATGCACTACAACCTGCTGAAGTTTCCAAAGTTGTGCTTGATGAAGATGCCGAACGCATTGAAGTCATTGTGCCAGATGACCAACTGAGCCTTGCAATTGGACGACGTGGACAAAATGTTCGTTTGGCTTCGCAATTAACGGGATGGAATATTGATATTTTAACCGAAAAAGAAGAGTCTGAAAATCGTCAAAAAGAATTTACTGAACGCAGTAAACTGTTTATGGAATCCTTAGATGTTGATGAAATGATCGGACAGGTTATGGCATCAGAAGGCTTTTCTTCTATTGAGGAAATCGCCTATATCGATCTCGAAGAAATTGCTTCCATTGATGGTTTTGATCATGAGACTGCTGCTGAAATTCAAAGCCGTGCGCGCGAATATCTTGAACACAAAGAAAAAGAGCTTGATGAAAAGCGTAAAGAACTTGGTGTTTCTGATGAATTGCGAACACTGCCCGGAATGACGAGTGCTATGTTGGTTGCTGTTGGCGAAGACGGTGTGAAAACAATAGAAGATTTTGCTGGATATGCAGTCGATGATTTGGCTGGTTGGAGAGAACGTAAAGAGGGACAAACACAAAGTTTTTCTGGTATCCTGACACCATTTGATATTACACGTGCTGATGCAGAAACTATGGTTTTAGCAGCACGTGTGCAAGCAGGCTGGATAAATGAAGCTGATCTTGTTAAAGAAATTCCTGCAGAAAGTGAAAATTCTGCAAAAGATGAAAAAAGAGACAATTAGAGCGTGGATGAATTTTAAATGAATGAACGGACCTGCATTGTAACCAGAAGAAGCGCTTCAGCAAAGACGCTGATCCGTTTTGTTATTGGTCCCAATAATCAAATCGTCCCTGATCTTAAAGCCAATTTGCCAGGGCGGGGTGTTTGGGTTTGTGCTCGTCATTCTACCATTGAAGCAGCAATTAAACAGAAAGCTTTTCATAGAAGTTTTAAAACAGATGTTGAGGTTGCGCCAAATCTTGCGCATATTGTTGATAGACTTTTGCTAAAAGCCGCTCTTGCAAGTCTTTCTTTAGCGCGTAAAGCAGGTGCCATTGTCATGGGAGCAACAAAAGTTGATGCTGCTATCCGCTCTGGTCAAGTTATTCTCGTACTTCATGCCAAAGAAACAACAGAAGATGGAAAACGAAAAATTGCACAAGCCGTCCATACAATACAGCAAAAAATAAATCGCAATATAAAAACTATATCTTTATTTACAAGTGATGAAATGCGAGTAGCGTTCGGTACTAATCCTGTTATGCATGCAGCCTTATTAGACACTAAAGCTGCTGAAGGATTTCTCACAACAATACATAAACTGCTCGCCTATCGTGATGAAAAGCACAGCAAGCCTGGTGAAATAACGGCACAAGCCGTGAAGGAAGTACAATGAGTGAAAATAATAACGACAAAATAACAGGCAAAAGGACATTAACCTTAAAGCGGTCCGTCCTAGAAACAAGTACGGTCAAACAAAATTTTAGCCATGGTCGTACCAAGGCTGTGGTTGTTGAAACTAAACGGCGCAAAATTACGCGACCTGATGAAAAAGCTGAAATACAACAGCCTATTACAAAACCACATGTGGCTCCTCAACGCTCTAAGCCACGATTTGAAGAAGCAAAGCCGAGTAAACCTGTTGCTAAAAATAATCTCTCATCCGCTGAAATGGAAGCAAGGCTTCGTGCGTTAGAAGAAGCACATATTCAAGAAAAAATAACGCGTGAACGGGCTGAAGAAGAAGCAAGACGTGCAAAAGAGCATGAAGAAAGTTTGCAGCAATCAATTCAAAAAGAAATAGAAATCCATCAAGAAAACAAAAGTCCAACGGTACAAACACCTGATCTTAGTCCTGCTCATGTCCCTATAGAACCTATAGATATCCCTATCACGCCTAAAAATACAACTGTCATTGAAAAACGCAAAACGGATGAAAATAAAGAGGACGATCGACATAGCCGGCGTGCTAACCTTGCGAAATCAGAAGTACGTGCGCCAAAAGTTGTAAAAGGCGCTGATGAGCGACGCCGTGGAAAACTCACCCTCAATAGTGCTTTGGACGAAGAAGGTAACGCACGTGGGCGCTCAATGGCTGCAATGCGCCGCAGGCAGGAGAAATTTAAACGTGCACAAAACCAAGAACCAAGAGAAAAAATCTCTCGTGAAGTTGTTCTTCCTGAAACTATTACAATTCAAGAACTCGCACAGCGTATGACTGAACGTTCCGTTGATGTGATTAAATTTCTGATGAAACAGGGACAAATGATGAAACCTGGCGATATTATTGATGCTGATATTGCTGAACTTATCGCTGTTGAATTCGGTCACACTGTTAAACGTGTTTTAGAATCTGATGTAGAAGAAGGTATCTTTAATATCGCTGATAACCCTCAAAAAATGCAAACTCGTCCTCCCGTTGTAACAATTATGGGCCATGTCGACCATGGAAAAACTTCTCTGCTTGATGCTATTCGAAAAGCGAATGTTGTTTCTGGTGAAGCCGGTGGTATTACGCAGCATATTGGTGCTTATCAAGTGGAGCAAAACGGTCAAAAAATTACCTTTATTGATACACCTGGACATGCTGCTTTCACAGCTATGCGTGCGCGTGGTGCTCGTGTTACCGATATTGCCGTTCTGGTTGTTGCTGCTGATGACAGTGTCATGCCGCAAACGATTGAATCAATTAATCATGCCAAAGCAGCTGGTGTACCAATCATTGTTGCTATCAATAAAATTGATAAACCCGCTGCTAATGCACAAAAAGTGCGTACAGAACTTCTACAACATGAAGTATTTGTTGAAACTATGGGCGGAGAGACTTTGGAAGTGGAAGTTTCTGCTAAAACTGGACAGAATCTTGATAAACTTCTCGAAGCTATTCTTCTTCAAGCTGAGATTCTTGATCTGAAAGCAGATCCCCAACGAACAGCGGAAGGCGTTGTCATTGAAGCAAAACTGGATCGAGGACGTGGATCTGTTGCTACAGTTCTTGTTCAGAAAGGTACATTACATCCTTCTGATATTATTGTTGCCGGCAATGAGTGGGGACGCGTACGCGCTTTGATTGATGATCATGGTCGTCATGTCAAAGAAGCTGTTCCTTCTACACCCATTGAAATTTTAGGTATGCAAGGAACGCCACAAGCTGGTGATCGTTTTGCAGTTGTCAGTCATGAAGCAAAAGCACGTGAAATTGCTGAATACCGTCAGCGATTAGCGCGTGATAAAGCTGTCGCCAGACAAACGGGTTCTCGTGGTTCCCTTGAACAAATGATGACAAAATTACAAACCGCCGGTATTAAAGAGTTCCCTCTGATTATTAAAGGAGACGTGCAAGGATCAATTGAAGCAATTGCTTCAGCATTAGAAAAGTTAGGGAACGAAGAAGTGCGCGCGCGCATTGTACATTCTGGTGCTGGAGGTATCACTGAAAGTGATATTTCTCTTGCTGAAGCTTCTAACTCCGCTGTAATTGGCTTTAATGTTCGCGCCAATAAACAAGCGCGTGACTGTGCAAAAACACAAGGAATTGAAATTCGCTATTATAATATCATCTATGATCTTGTTGATGATATAAAAGCTGCCATGTCAGGGTTGCTTTCACCAGAACAGCGTGAAACTTTCCTTGGTAACGCCGAAATTTTAGAAGTCTTTAACATTACAAAAATCGGAAAAGTTGCAGGTTGTCGTGTCACAGAAGGCAAAATAGAACGAGGCGCTGGTGTTCGCCTTATCCGCGATAATATTGTCATTCATGAAGGAAAACTTAAAACACTCAAACGTTTCAAAGATGAAGTCAATGAAGTACAAAGTGGACAAGAATGTGGAATAGCATTCGAAAATTATGAAGATATACGTGCAGGAGACATCATTGAAACCTTCCGTATTGAACATATTAATCGCACATTATAGAATAATCCAGTAACTTTGCTTTATCGTGAAATGGAAAAAATTGTTATGTTTGTGTATAGCACCTCGGTCCTTTCTTAATTTTTTAAAGATGGTCAAAAGAAGAGATGTTGTAATAAGGGTAAAACTTTAATGAAAAATGCAGGGCCATCACAACGGCAACTTAGAGTAGGTGAACAAGTGCGCCACGCAGTAGCACATATACTACAGCGCGGAATTTTACTTGAGGACCTCCTAAAAAATATGGTTATTTCTGTCTCTGAAGTACGCATGTCAGCAGATTTAAAAATTGCTACCTGCTTTATTTCTCCTCTTAGTACTCTTAAAAATGCATCTCATGTTGATGTTGTCGATATTCTCAATACACATAGCCGTTTTATCCGTAGAGAAATCAGTCATGCATTACGACAGATGAAATATATGCCTGAACTGCGTTTTCGACTTGATAGTAGTTTTGATAATTTTTCAAAAATTGATGCTCTTCTTCGCTCACCTGAGGTGGCACGTGATCTCCACCATAATGATGAAGTTGAGGATTAAAATATGGCGCCGCAACGCAAAAAAAGAGGCCGTTCTGTTTCTGGTTGGGTCATATTTGATAAACCAAAAGGAATGAGATCAACAGAAGCTGTCTCACAAATAAAATCGCTCTTTCATGCGCAAAAAGCGGGACATGCGGGTACACTTGATCCTCTTGCTTCTGGGCTCTTGCCAATTGCATTGGGCGAAGCAACCAAAACTGTTCCCTACGTGATGCAAGGTACAAAAACCTACCGTTTTCAAATTGCTTGGGGTGAAGAGAGGTCAACAGACGATCTAGAAGGTGAAATCACAAAAACATCTCTCAAACGTCCAACACAAGAAGAAATACGTGCTCTTCTCCCTCAATATACAGGTGTTATTTTGCAAACACCTCCGCAATTTTCGGCAATTAAAATTTCTGGTAATCGTGCCTATGATTTGGCCCGTGAAGGTGAGATTGTTGAAATTCCACCCCGCCAAGTGGAAATAGAAACTTTTAAATTAATAGAAACTCCTACCAGTGAGCGTGCTATCTTTGAAATAACCTGCGGAAAAGGAACCTATGTGCGTTCCTTAGCACGTGATATGGGGCGTGATCTTGGTTGTTATGGGCATATTGCTGATTTAAGACGTATCGCAGTGGCACCGTTTTGTGAAAACGATCTCATCACATGGAGCACGCTAAAAGCAGTAGGGCTAGATAAAAGTGTGCCAAATGAAAATGATACTCCTCTCAAAAGAGATTTTTCAACACTTGATGCACTTTTAATTGAAACAGGTGCTGCAGTGGATTGTCTCTCTCATTACATTCTTAATGAAACCCAAGCACAGCGAGTCATGAAGGGTGCTCCAGTGCCTCTCTATAATCACAATGTATCTCTTGATGAAGATGAACTCTGTGTGTTTTACAAAGGACAACTTCTTGCTATAGGCACTCTTGAAAAAATTCTGTTCAAACCAAAACGAATTTTTACAATCTAATTCATTCTTTTTCACAACAAACTCTTGGAAAAAGATATTTTTTATATCTATCAATAAAGAGAAGAGAGCTCTTTTCATTGTCTTATACTTAGCCTTTTACAATAATTTGTATTGGATGCCTAAAATCTGCGACGCGTTCAAAATTCCAATCCTTTCTTGCACAATAAAGGACAAAAAATATCTTTGTTTTTTTCAATTTTCTCTTTAATCATTACTAGATATACGGGTTTACTATACTGTGTTAAAAGATTTTTGTGAAATAGAAAAACAGGTTTGAGCTTAAAATAAATTACAATACCCACGAATTCTAACTGTTTTTTTAATTAACTCTGTCCTTAACTTACCAACAGCATAAACTGTTTATTTAACCTTTCAAATTGCTACTGATTTTTTCATAATAATAACTTCTCTATAGAATGGTATTGCACATATTGAATATTTTATAAGAAAATTCTTTTTGCCTTTTTACTATCAAGGTAATTGATCAGCAGAAGACTTTAAAATCATCTCATTGGCTTGTGGTATGGTTTGGCGTTCAATCATGCGGTGGACTCTTATACCGTTAGGCGCACGATTTAAATGACGCAGGAGTTTATTCACCTCTGCGTCCGCTTTTATACGACGGTGATTATGGCGTAAATAATCTACCCATGTTGGCATATGATAGGCTTCTGTCCAATATTCAGGTCTTTCAAGATCACGTAAGAGAACCCATTGGCGAGCGCCATCACGTAAACGAATATGGCGACGACGTGTCATGACTTTGAGAAACTCTTCGAGATCATTTTCATGAATTTGATAATCGATCATTATCATGATCGGACCACTCCTTGCTTTTAGGTCAAGTAAAAGCTCCGGTTCCCTGAAATGATCAAGTGGATCCAAATCTATCTGAGGAATTTCCTGAATTCTAAACTTTACTCCCGCAAGGGCACCAAAAACCAAGAAGAAAGAACAAATACTCAAAGCAATTGTTGGAGAATAACCATCAGCCAAAGCTCCCCAAATTGCACTTCCAACAGCCATCCCTCCATAAGATGCCGTTTGATAAAGTGCTAAAGCACGTGCGACAACCCAGCGTGGTGTAGAAAGCTGTACAGATGTATTAAATAATGATAACGCCAAAACCCAAGATAAGCCTGCAGGAAATAAGGCAATATGGCTTATAATCAATGAACGACTTATCGCTAAAACAAAGCAAGAAAAGGCAAAACCAATAAATGCGCTGGCAATAATTGTCTCTAAACGAAAATAATTTCGTACAAATGAATTAATAATACCTGCTGTCATAGCCCCTAAGCCAAAACAACCAAGCAATGTACCATAAAGAAGTGCACTCCCTCCAAGAATTTTATGCACAACAATTGGCAAGAGTGCCAAAATCGAGATCGCTCCAAGACCAAAAAGAAATGCCCTGACCATAATACTGAGAAGATTAGGTGACATAGCAACATAACGTAAACCATCTGAGACAGCACCTAAAAATCTTTCCCGTGGCAAGATGTTGTTTTCGTAATTTGGTTTCCAGAAAAACAAAGCACCAATTAAAGGAATGTAACTTATCGCGTTGAATAAAAAAGCAGCGGCGCCCCCTAACATTGCAATGATAGCACCACCAATAGCAGGACCTACACTACGCATCAAATTAAAGCCAACACTGTTCAAACTCACAGCAGCAGGAATATCTGCCCTACTCACAATATCTCCTATTGTCGCTTGCCAAGAAGGATTATAAAAGGCTGTTCCACAGCCAATCAAAAACGTGGAGCATAATAAAAGTGAAGGTGTTAGAAAGCCCATATAGGATAAAATAGCCAAACTCATTGATACAACCATCATCATAATTTGCGCACACAACATAATTTGACGACGATTAAAATTGTCAGCTAATGCCCCTGCCATCAGAGAAAACATCACAAGTGGTAATGTTGTAGCACTTTGAACAAGCCCGACCATGGAATGCGAAGAACTAATCAATGCCATTAACCACCCTGCTCCTACAGCCTGTATAAGCCCTCCTAAATTAGAAATGAGAGTGGACGACCACAAATTTCGAAATACCGAATTACGAAAAAGTTCGAATGTTGAAATGCTCTGCATCTTTTGCCTCCAAATCGGTATTTATCGCTTTTGTTATCATACATATACTCTGCAAAGCAGTTATCTTTATATCAAAAGGATGCATAATTCTTTTAAAACTTCTCATACAACCCTGTTAAAATTACTATTTTAAAACAAAACCCTTGATTTAAGGGAGCGTTTCAATGCTTTTAAGGGCTAGCATTTTAACCTCTTTTCCTATATAAGTGTCAAGATAAGTAGGAGTCTTGAACTCTTCTTATTTCTTCATAGACCCTTGCTGAACGACATCTCGGCTGTGGGCGGCTTTTGTTTCTTTGTTTTTTGAAAGGATAATACGATGTCGATTACAACTGAACGTAAACAAGCTCTTATCGCAGAATATGCAAATAAGGTTGGTGATACAGGATCTCCAGAAGTGCAAGTTGCTGTACTTTCTGAGCGTATCTCCAATTTAACGAACCATTTTAAATCACACAAAAAGGATAACCATTCTCGCCGTGGTCTTTTAAAGATGGTATCTCAACGCCGTCGCCTTCTTGATTACCTTAAAGGAGTTGACCAAAATCGTTATCAGACACTTATCAAGAAATTAGGTTTGCGTCGCTAGAAGAAAAATGGGTGGATAGTATCTCGATAAAATTCACCCATTTTTTTAGCTTGCTGCTTTTAGTTTAAACTGATGAGTAACCATCATGGGGCAGGATTGCTAGTTGCTTCGCGTTTAAATTGCGATTTATTTCTCTCTTCTCGCGAAAAAACAGAAGTGTCTTGTTGTCCTGCCCATAGCTTTAAATATGCTACGCAAAACCAGAATATAAACACTCAAAGATGTGAATACTGGTTATTAAGGATAAAAAATGTTCAAAACGCACAAGATAGAAATTGAATGGGCCGGTCGGCCACTCACCATTGAAACGGGAAAAATAGCGCGTCAAGCTGATGGTGCAGTAATTGCGACCTATGGAGAAACCATTGTCTTAGCAACCGTTGTATCGGCAACAAGTCCAAAACCAGACCAGGATTTTTTTCCACTCACAGTTAATTATCAAGAAAAATCCTATGCTGTTGGTAGAATACCTGGTGGTTATTTAAAACGTGAAAGTAGGCCAACAGAAAATGAAACTTTAATTTCACGTTTAATTGATCGTCCCATCCGTCCCCTCTTCGCTGACGGTTATAAAAATGACACACAAGTTATTGTTTCCGTTATACAGCATGATCTTGAAAATAATCCCGATATCCTTGCGATGATTGCATCTTCTGCTGCTTTAACTCTATCAGGTGTTCCTTTTATGGGGCCCATTGCTGGTGCCCGTGTTGGCTACTGTAATGGACAATATGTTCTCAATCCTCATATCGATGAAATGCCTGAATCAAAACTTGATCTTGTTGTTGCAGGAACAGAAAGTGCTGTGTTGATGGTTGAATCAGAAGCACAAGAATTGCCAGAAGATATCATGTTGGGTGCCGTTATGTTTGGGCACAAAGGTTTGCAACCTGTGATTGATGCCATCATAAAGCTTGCCGAAGTTGCCGCAAAAGATCCACGTGATTTCGTTCCTGAAGATCTCTCTGATCTTGAAAAAGCCATGCTGGAAATGGCTGAACAGGATATACGAAAGGCTTATACAATTACTGATAAACAAGAGCGCTATGCTGCCATTGATACACTGAAAACAGAAGTCATCAATAAATTTATGCCCGAAACAGAAGAGGACTGTAAATTTAATGCAGATCAAATTGCAACCGTTTTCAAACAGTTGCAAGCAAAAATTGTGCGTTGGAATATTCTTGATACGGGAAGACGTATTGATGGACGTGATCTTTCAACAGTACGTCCCATTCAGTCAGAAGTTAGTCTTTTACCACGGACACATGGATCCGCACTCTTTACCCGTGGCGAAACACAGGCAATGGTTGTTGCAACACTGGGAACTGGCGAAGATGAACAATATGTTGACTCTTTAACAGGTATGTATAAGGAAACATTTCTTCTTCATTACAATTTCCCACCATTTTCAGTAGGAGAAACAGGGCGTCTTGGCTCTCCTGGTCGCCGTGAAATTGGACATGGCAAATTGGCGTGGCGTGCACTTCATCCTATGTTGCCAACGAAGGAATCTTTCCCTTATACTATTCGTGCTGTCTCTGAAATTACTGAATCCAATGGATCATCTTCCATGGCAACGGTTTGTGGAACTTCGCTTGCCCTCATGGATGCCGGTGTTCCTCTAGCACGCCCCGTTGCCGGTATTGCCATGGGCTTGATTAAAGAAGGTGAACGCTTTGCTGTGCTCTCTGATATTTTAGGAGATGAAGATCATCTTGGAGATATGGATTTTAAAGTAGCGGGAACAGAAAATGGTATTACTGCTTTGCAAATGGACATCAAAATTGATGGTATTACCGAAGAAATTATGAAAATTGCACTTGAACAAGCTAAAGGTGGACGAATCCATATCCTTCATGAAATGGGTAAAGCTTTAACCAGTGCACGTGCTGAACTTAGCGAATTCTCTCCGCGTATTGAAGTGATGAACATTGCCGTTGATAAAATTCGTGAGGTGATTGGCTCTGGCGGTAAGGTTATTCGAGAAATCGTTGAACAAACTGGAGCAAAAATCAATATTGAAGATGATGGAACAATCAAAATTGCTTCTGCCGATGCTAAAACTATTGAAGCAGCAAAGCGCTGGATCCATTCTATTGTTGATGAACCTGAAATTGGTGCTATCTACCAAGGAACAGTTGTAAAGACTGCCGATTTTGGTGCATTTGTAAATTTCTTTGGCTCTCGTGATGGACTCGTTCATATTTCTCAGCTCGCATCAGAACGCGTCACAAAAACAACAGATATTGTTAAAGAAGGTGATAAAGTTTGGGTGAAACTCATGGGCTTTGATGAGCGTGGTAAAGTTCGCTTATCAATGAAAATTGTTGATCAACAAACCGGTGAAGAAATTACAGCAGATCGTCCGGTAAAAGAAGAACAAGAAAAGTGCGTGGAAGAAAGAAATAAATCCGAGAACAAGCGTCGTCGTAAGAAAAAAGAAGAGTAATCTTTCCTCTTGTTATGAAATGCCATTTTCATATGAAAATGGCATTTTTGCTTTGAAAGACTGACATGTGTCACTGTTTTTTGCCTTTTGAGAACCATAATCTTCCTCTTCCCAGTCCAAACCAATCGTGGTTGGGTTTTGGTTTAACTGAAATTCCCACTTCAGAATGGGTAAAAAACTTAAAAGTTATTACGCCTTGGCGACCAGATTTTTTAAAATTTGTCAATGCTCAGTTTGATTGTGCTCCTCAAATAGATAAGACTTTCACCTATGATGGTGCACTTTTACATTTGAGCAAATATCGTGGTTTTAACCAAAATTGTTTTCTTGATTTATTAGAATGTGTGAAACCTGGTGGATGGGTTATTATTGGTGGAAATAAAACTGCCGGTGCTCCTTCAATGATGAAGTGGGTCAAAACATTTATTCCCATCACCGATAAATTATCCAAAAACCATGGACTAGTCTTCTGGCTTCAAGTTCCACAGCAAATAGATAGACAGAAGATTACACAATTGCGTTCACCACCGCTCACTTTTGAAAATAAATTTCAGACCACTTCTGGCATGTTCTCACATGGTCGCATTGATCCTGGGTCTGCCGTGCTTGCTTCACATATGCATAAAGTGACTGGAAAAACTGCAGATTTTGGTGCTGGCTGGGGTTTTCTTTCTCATGCTGCACTTGAAAAAAGCAAAAAACTAACAACCCTTGATCTCTATGAAGCCGATTACAATGCTTTGAGAGCTGCAAAGCAGCATCTTAAACATATAACAACTTCTTGTCCGATTCATTTTTATTGGCATGATCTTATCCATGAGCCTATCACTGATCTCTATGATACCATCATTTCAAATCCACCTTTTCATACGCAACAAACGACAGATGTCTCATTAGGGCAGCATTTTATTATAAATGCTGCAAAACATCTAAAGCCAGGTGGTAAGCTGCTTCTTGTTGCTAACCTCCACCTGCCTTATGAAATATTGCTAAAAGACATTTTTCACACAGTGCTCATAGATGAAAAAGCCCATGGTTTCAAAGTTATCGAAGCGCACCGATAGATGCAAATAAATGATAACTCTAAAGAATGAAACGCGAAAGATCGATATCAGCAGCAAGCTCACCTATCGATTTTCTGACATAAGCTGCATCAACTTTAAATGATGTTCCAGCTTTATCAGGTGCTGTAAAAGAAATCTCATCTAAAACACGTTCCATTACTGTTTGCAAACGACGTGCCCCTATATTTTCAATTCTTGCGTTTAAATCTACAGCAATATCTGCTAAAGCATCAATGGCATCATCGGTAATTTCTAAATGAACTTCTTCCGTTGCCATTAAAGCAATATATTGCTTAATGAGACTAGCCTCAGGTTCGGTGAGAATACGTCGCAAATCTTCTCTTGTGAGAGCATTCAATTCCACGCGAATGGGTAAACGCCCTTGAAGTTCTGGCAACAAATCAGATGGCTTGGAAACATGAAACGCACCTGAAGCAATAAATAAAATATGATCTGTTTTAATTTGACCATATTTTGTAGAAATTGTTGTTCCTTCAACCAAAGGCAAAAGATCCCGTTGAACGCCCTCACGGGAAACAGTGGCACTTGCTCCACCATCCCTCGTGGCAATTTTATCAATCTCATCAATAAAAACAATTCCATCATTTTCAGTAACACGAAGTGCTTCTTGAATGATTTGATCTTGATCAAGGAGCTTTTCAGATTCATCATCCATGAGGGGCTTAAAAGCATCCTTTACTGTTGTTTTGCGGACCTTCGTACGACTCCCCATTTTACCAAAAATATCTGACAAATTCATAATTCCCATTTGTGCACCAGGTATACCGGGAATTTCAAAGGTCGAAGCACTATTACTATTATTATCAGCTACTTCAATTTCAATCTCTTTCTCATCCAATTCACCTTCGCGCAATTTTTTGCGAAAACTATCACGTGTAGCGGGGCTTGCTGTCTTGCCAACGAGAGCATCTAAGACGCGCTCTTCAGCATTCATGTGAGCCTTTACTTTCACTTCCTCTCGTTTTTTTTCACGCACAAGAGAAATGGCAATCTCAACAAGGTCACGAATGATCTGCTCAACATCACGTCCCACATAACCAACTTCAGTAAATTTAGTCGCTTCTACTTTAACAAAAGGGGCTCCAGCAAGCTTTGCTAATCGACGCGCAATACCTGTTTTACCAACACCTGTTGGTCCGATCATCAAAATATTTTTGGGCATAACCTCTTCACGCATTGGGCCATCAAGCTGTTGTCTACGCCAACGATTACGCAATGCAATAGCAACAGAACGTTTGGCATCATTTTGGCCAATAATAAAACGATCAAGTTCAGAAACAGTCTCACGAGGGGAAAATACAACACACATTCAAATAGCTTTCTCTAAAGAAGATAATTCTGCATCCAATGTTTCAATTGTAAAATGATCATTGGTGTAAACACAAATTTTAGCGGCAATATCCATAGCTTTACGCGCAATAGTTTCGGCATCCAAATCCATATCCATGAGTGCCCGAGCAGCTGAAAGCGCAAAATTGCCTCCAGACCCAATTGCCATAACTCCGTCTTCTGGTTCTAAGACATCACCAAGCCCTGTTAAAGCTAAAGTTATTTTCTTATCAGCTACAAGCATCATTGCTTCAAGACGACGTAAATAACGATCTGTCCGCCAGTCTTTTGCAAGTTCTACACAGGCACGCATGAGCTGATCAGGATATTGTTCCAGCTTCGTTTCCAATCTTTCCAACAAAGTAAAAGCATCCGCTGTAGCCCCTGCAAAACCAGCTATAACCATTCCGCCTTTCCCAAGACGACGAACTTTGCGTGCATTGCCTTTCATAATCGTCTGCCCCAATGAAACCTGACCATCTCCGGCCATCACGACTTTGTCACCTTTTCGTATCGTAACAATAGTTGTACCATACATGATGTCTGGCTTATGTTCTGCCATAAGGAAACTCCTTAATATTGATTTCTTTCCATCAAATGTAAAATCTAATCATTATTGTCTCTATTTAAGAACATATATTGCAAAACACAATGATTTAGCACAATTCAATTTGTTAAAATAAAAAAATGAATGCATTGTTATCAATGTAAATTGTTGTTAAATAGTTCTCTTCAACAATCTACATCTTCTAAGGGAAAGATTATGAAGAAAATAGCCATAGGAACATTAGGGGGAACAATTGCAATGGCTGCTGACGATTCCGGCCAAATGCAACCAACTTTAACCTCAGATATCCTCATCAAAAGTGTTCCTGATTTAAATAAAGTTGCTCATGTTCATGCACAAACACTCACACAATTACCCAGTGGATCTTTATCTTTTAAAATTCTTTTTGAAATCATAGAGTGGGCAAAACAACAGATAAAGGCTGGCGCCGAAGGTATTATTTTAACCCAAGGTACCGACACACTAGAAGAAACAGCGTTTTTTCTTTCTCTTTATTGGGATAGAGCAGAACCGCTTGTCATTACTGGCGCTATGCGTCTACCTCATGAAGCAGGTGCTGATGGACCCGCTAATGTTTTAGCAGCAACGCGTGTCGCTACTCATCCACAAAGTCGCAATAGGGGTGTTCTCGTTGTCATCAATGATACCATTCATTCACCTTATTGGGTACAGAAAAGCCATACCGTAAAAATTGAAACATTTCAATCAAGTATGATAGGTATTTTAGGGACTATTTTGGAAGGAAAATTGATTTATTTTAATGATCGACAGTTTTTCCCCACAACATTTGATCTTCCTCAAAATTACGATCACAAAGTTGCACTCCTTCACGCTTCTTTATCCTCTGATACACAGTTAATGAAATTCTGTCTTGAAAGTGGATATTATGCTGGACTTGTCATTGTTGGTTTTGGCTCTGGTCACTGTAGTTTTGAAGAAGCAGACATCGTGCGACAATATACACAAAAAATGCCCATCATTATTGCTAGCCGTACCTATACTGGCTCAACAACCCGAACAACTTATGGCTATAAAGGTTCAGAGGTCGATTTACTTGCTTCTGGCGCTCTTATGTCTGGGTATTTATCAGCAGTAAAAGCGCGTTTACTTTTATGGGCTTTTTTAGCACAAGGAAACTCCTTGGCACAAATTAAAGAACACTGGAATGACTGGACTATAAGCTAACGAAAGATTATTGATTTAAAAGAAAAAACATGCAGAAAAAAATTCATGTGAATACAAAACAGCTTGTTTCTTTATTTTTAAGCAGTTACTGCAGCAAAAAAGATCTCGACTTTATAAAATGATTGATACGATTCTCTCAAAAACTGATCAGGAAGATAACTTGGTCACATCAATCTCTGATCGATATTCGCCTTATCGTGTTTTTACTGCACAAGAATGGTCAGAATTTCGTGCGAATACACCACTTACCTTAACCTTTGATGAAATTAAACGGTTACGTTCCATTGATGATCCTATTGATCTTGAAGAAGTACAACGTATTTACCTTTCTTTATCGCGTCTGTTGTCATGCCATGTTGAAGCAGTACAGGAACTTTTTTATAAGCGTCAAAAATTTTTACACCAAGAAGGAACGAAGAAAACTCCTTTTATCATTGGGATTGCTGGCTCTGTTGCGGTAGGAAAATCAACCACCGCTCGTATTCTTCAGGAACTTTTGAAACGTTGGACATCCAGTCTTAAAGTGGATTTGATTACAACTGATGGTTTTCTCTATTCTAACGCTGTTTTACAGCAAAAAAACCGTATTCATCGTAAAGGATTTCCTGATTCCTATGATATTAAAAAATTGCTGAACTTCCTTTCTGCCATAAAGGCTGGTGTTGGTAATGTTAGCGCCCCACTTTATTCGCATATGATCTATGATGTTCTGGAAAATCAAACTATTACCATTGACCGTCCTGATATTTTAATTATTGAAGGTATTAATGTCCTGCAAGTCAGTGATCTTCCTAAAGATGGTAAAGTCATTCCTTTTGTTTCAGACTTTTTTGATTTTTCAATCTATGTAGATGCTGAAACAGAAGTCATTCGGCACTGGTACTTGGAACGTTTTAAACGTTTGCGTAAAACAGCTTTTCAAAATCCTGAATCCTATTTTCATCGTTATGCACTCCTGCATGAAAAAGAAGCTCTAAAAATTGCTGAAAATATTTGGCAAACGATTAATTTGAAAAATTTACAAGAAAATATACTGCCAACACGACCACGGTCTAACCTCATTCTACGCAAAGGAAAAAACCATTTGGTCGAATATGTCGCACTGCGACGACTATGAGGATTTTATAAATATGCCTTCACATCACATTCATTTTAGCCAAAAACGTTTGGATAAGAGTTGCCCCATATTCTTGGTAAGTCCTGAAAGTCTTACTGATTTATCGCTTGATGCATCAACAACAGCATGGATGAAAGTTAACAATTTTACTGGGAAAGCAGGACAAATACTCTTCGTTCCTCATGAAACAGGACATTTAAAAAAAGTTTTCTTTGGACTTGGCAATGGTGATGAACCTTTTATCACAGGGCTTCTCGCTAAAAATCTTCCTGCTGGACATTGGCATTTAGAAGGCATAGCCTCCCACGAAATAAAGAGCTATCTTGGATTGGCATTTGGAAGTTATCAATTCAACCGCTATCGTCAACATTCTTCTTCTAAATCGTTGTCGATCTATGTCAATGATAGAGTTGATTTTGATGAGCTTCAACGAATTTATGAAACGATCTTTTTTGTTCGTGATCTCATTAATATTCCAGCCAATGATATGAGTCCTGATGGACTCGAGCAAGAAGTACACCAATTAGGAAAAACTTATGGTGCTGATGTCCAAAGTATCTGTGGAGATGAACTCTTAACACATAATTTTCCTATGATTCACGCTGTAGGACGCGCCAGTAGTACTGCACCACGACTGATTGAGCTACGCTGGGGTCAAGAAAACCATCCTAAAATAACATTGGTTGGTAAAGGCGTAAGCTTCGATACTGGAGGACTCGATATTAAATCAGCCAATAACATGTTACTCATGAAAAAAGACATGGGGGGTGGAGCACATGTTTTGGGACTGGCTAAGCTTATCATGGATGCCAAATTACCCTTTCGTTTGCGTGTTTTGATTCCAGCTGTTGAAAATGCAATTTCTGCTCATGCTTACAGGCCAGGTGATATCCTTCAAAGCCGTAAAGGCTTAACTGTTGAAATTGGCAATACAGATGCTGAGGGACGACTTATTCTTGCCGATGCACTTGCCTATGGTGATGAAGAAAGTCCACAATTCATGCTTTGTATGGCAACTTTAACAGGAGCAGCACGGATAGCATTAGGACCAGATCTTCCTGCATTTTATTGTAATGATGCAATATGGGCACAACAGATTTCTCAGTCTTCTCACTCTGTTTGTGATCCTCTTTGGCAAATGCCCCTTTGGAAACCTTACTTGGAAATGTTATCTTCACCAAATGCTGATCTGAATAACATAACTGGAAATAACTATGCCGGCTCTATAGTGGCTGCTTTATTTCTTAACTCTTTCGTTGAAAGAGCCGAACATTTTGCGCATTTTGATCTTTATGGGTGGGTTCCTAAAGAAAAACCAGGCTATCCTGTTGGTGGATCTGCACAAGTTATTCGTGCTCTTTATAATCTCTTTAAAAACTAAAAATTGACACAAAATATCCACAAAGATGGACAATTGTAAGGCTTTAGGAGTGGTTGCTTATCGTCTCTAATGATGCTCTGTGCTTTATTTAAAGATGAAAAGCTCTGCGCTTTTGCAGTTGTCATAAACTTATTTAAAGACAAAAATGAAAGAGAAGCGAATGGTCTCTAAAGATCCAAGGTTACATGCATTCAGAGAAGATCTCGCTGACAAACGTCTTGAAACAGAGGTCACAGCGCAGCGCTTTGTGCAAGGTGAAAAAAAACGCGTTCATGTACCTGTTGCTGGACTGTTTAAAGAAAACAGTAAAAAAAGCGAAATGCAAACAGAATGCTTACTTGGAGAAGAGCTTCTTATCTTTGAACAAGGGGAAGCTATGTCGTGGGGACAATCCCTCAAAGATGGTTATGTTGGCTATATCGATACAACAGCACTTTGCACATCAACTGTAAAACAAACACACATTGTTTCAGTACCACGTACTTTTCAATATTTCCAAGCTGATTTGCGTGGACCAATGGAATATCCTTTATCCATGGGAAGTAAGGTAAGTGTTGTTAATGAAGTTGAAGTCCGTGATACTATGTATTCTATACTTGAAAACGGAAAAGCAATTATTAGCAATCATCTCAGTCCCATTGGCCGTATATATAAAGATTATGTTGCCGTTGCTGAAATGTTCATCCGCACACCTTACCTTTGGGGTGGTGTCAGTGGTTTCGGACTTGATTGCTCAGGACTCATCCAGCTTTCTATGATTATGACCGGTCAAATGGTTTTACGCGATACTGATATGCAGCAAAAAACTATAGGTCATCAACTTTCAGACAGTGATAAACTTCAACGAGGTGATTTGATCTTTTGGAAAGGTCATGCTGCCATTATGGTTGATCATGAGAATGTCATTCATGCAAATGGGTTTTCTATGGACGTGACTATTGAGCCACTAGAGGAAACAATTATGCGTATCGCTCAAACATATCAGAAATATCCCGTAGAAAAACGCCGTCCACAATACTAGGAAAGTAAGTGGTATTTTTATAGATGAGCACAATTAACAAATATTTCTATTGCTGCATTTTTTCGTAGGTCGATTTAAATGCCTTAAAAATAACAAGGTGGATAGAAGAAAATTATTGATTCTATGGGCTACAAACATTTTTTAAAACTTATTGATATCAAAGAGAATTCATAACTCGATTTTTCTTAAAACTCACATTTAGTAGGAAGCTTTTATCAACACTCATAAATTTTTCGCGGATTGTGTAACTCACCAACCAATTTAGTAAATAGCTTGCATTAAAGTCTGTATATTACAGGTGATCTATGCATAAAGTGGAAATTATTATTAGGAACAGGTACTCTTGTGAAAGAGGTTTTGGAGGCGTTAAGCTTTTTTTACAAGAATGTGAATGTGTAACACGATAGCCCTCTGTATTACATGAGGGACATACCTCTATTAAAAGACCGTGAGAAACAAAAGCGTGAGGCATTGCGCACTCTCCATTGTTTTTAAATGTTGCTGTGGATATTTTTGAATGTCCCAACGTCGAATGTAAAAGACAGGGTAAAGCTACGACATATTGGCAATGAAGAAATTGGTTGCGCCAAAAGAACAATTTCTCATAAAACTTACAAAGTTTCCTCTTTAAAAGAGGCTTTTCTAACATTAAGGACTTATGGAAAGAAGTATTTTTTACTTGTAAAGGGCATTGTCTTTTCAAAAGCTTATTAAAGAAGAAATTTTTTCAACCGTTGAACCAATGGTTTATCAGCATCAGGCATAGGATATTCATCAAGATCGCCAATAAAAACCCATTTTAAATCTTGCCCTTCTCGTCCCCTAGCAACACCTTCATAATGGTAACAAAGATACAATGGCATTAGGAGATGAAATGTCTCATAGCTATGGCTTGCAAATGTTAAGGGTCGTAAATTGCCTGCTTGAACATGAATACCAAGCTCTTCTTCTAACTCGCGAATCAATGATGCCTCTGGAGTTTCGCCTTTCTCAACCTTTCCTCCAGGAAATTCCCATAAACCAGCTAGTGATTTTCCTTGAGGACGTTCTGTAAGCAAAACACGATTATCTTGGTCTAATAATGCACATGCAACAACAAGAAGAAGTGAACTTTTTATATGCATACCACTCTCCAAAAGGGATAAAGATAACCATTTCTTTCGTATTATCCCCTGCTCTAAAATGAAAAGTTAAAATACTCATATTCTTCAAAAATATACAGATATCCGCTGTCAAATTTATGATGTATCTGTTAGCTTCTGTAATCACCATTGATCATAACGTATTCCTTCGTTAAATCGCAAGACCAAACTGTCGCTTTGCCAACGCCCAAACCAATATCAACACGAATTGTGATGTGTTTTCCTTGCATATAAGCAGCTATTTTTTCTTCACAATATTCAGGATCTCGTTCACCATTGATCGCCAAACGATGTTCACCAAACCAAATTGTCAATAGATCACGGTCTACTTCAACACCTGCTTTGCCAACTGCCATAACCACGCGCCCCCAGTTCGCATCTTCACCAGCAATAGCCGTTTTTACAAGGGGTGAATTTGCAATTGATAGGGCAATAGTCTTCGCAGCATTGTCTGTTGTAGCACCAATCACATTCACTTCAATTAAATGACGCGCCCCTTCTCCATCACAAACAACTTGTAAGGCAAGCTCATGTAAAAGCGCATTCAAGTACTTTGAGAATACCCCATAACGCGGATCAGATCTCTGTGTAAGGGGAGGAAAGTTTTCTTTTCCTATCGCAAACATCATGAGTGTATCTGATGTTGAAGTATCGCTATCGACAGTAATCGAATTGAAAGACCCCTGAACCGCTTCTGATAACAAGGCTTGAAGTATATCCGAAGAAATTCCCGCATCAATTATGACAAAAGAGAGCATCGTTGCCATATCTGGTGCAATCATACCAGCACCTTTTGCTATTCCATTAATGGTAACAGTCTCTCCCCCACAATCAAATCTGCGCGTAGCAAGTTTTGGAAATGTATCCGTCGTCATAATAGCTTTTGCAGCCTCTAACCAATTCCCTTCTTTTGCCGTCTCCAGCATATTTGGTAAAAGACTCACAACAGCCGATGCATCCATTGGCTCACCAATAACACCTGTAGAAGCTATAAAAATTTCATTTTCTCTCACCTTCAAAGTATTTGCTGCAGCACACATAATTTCATTGGTTGTGTGTCTTCCTTTGCGTCCTGTAAAAGCATTCGCATTCCCAGAATTAACAACAACACCCCTCGCAACCCCGTGAGGAAGCGATGCGCGGCAGTGCTCCACAGGAGCAGAAGGGCATTTTGAGCGTGTAAAAACACCAGCTACACTTGCCGGTTTATCGAATATGATGAAAAGAAGATCTGTACGACCTTTATATTTAATCCCAGCTTCAGCTGTTGCTATCCGCACACCAGATAATGGCGGAAGTTCCAGTATGTTTTGCGGAGACAAAGGAGATATTTTCAAAGCCACTCTATGCTTTCCATAAAAATAGACAAAATGATTGTAGATAAGTCGTCTCTACATAAATCACTGCTTAGCTTTTTGAACAAAACTAATCACTCAAATTACCAGCAAAAATACTCTCTACCTCTTCTTCATTATTATTCCGTATCTTCTTCATCGGCTGTTTCATCCGGAAGTACTGTTCCATTCTGATTAATCGATTGCATAAGCTTTGTCACATTGGGATCAGGATATTTCACATCTATTTTGCTGCGCAAATCAACAATCAGCTTTTGGTAGCGGTCTCTTATCAGCTGTGTACGCAACATCTCTTTAACATCATCAAATGCAGGAGATTGTTTCAAACGACGATCTTCTACCTTAATAACATGCCAACCAAAAGGACTTTCAACAGGATTTTTGGTGTATTCACCAACTTTTAAGCCAAACGCAGCGTCTTCGAAAGGTTTGACCATTTGACCATGGCTAAAATAACCAAGATCACCCCCTACAGCCGCAGAACCATCTGTTGAAGTCTTTTTTGCAATCTCTTCAAAATTTTCCCCTTTATTTAAATGCTTAACGATAGCTTCTGCTTCTTTTTTCGTTTTGACCAAAATATGACGCGCCTTTACTTCATCCTCTTTAGGCAAAGCAGCAATTTCCTTTTTGTACAGAGTTTCTAAATCGGTATCAGAAATCTGATCAACAATTGTCTGTTTAAAATAAAGCTGCTGAAGAACATTATCACGCATAACCGCCATACGTTTATCATAAGCTTCACTCTTATCGATGCCCTTGTCCCTTGCTGCTTTCGCAAGTGCCTGCATATCCAAATAAGCTTTTAAAACCATTATACGGCGTTGTTCATCAGGAAAACGTACTAAACTAGGATTTATTTCAAGCGCTAAATCATCTAATTGTCCTGCAGTAATATCCTTCCCATCAATAACCGCCATCACATGAGAAGAAGGAACTGCCTTTTCTGAAGCTTTCTCCAAAGTCTTTAAATCATCTGATGGTGAATTCAAACTTTCTTGGGCTATCACCCCTACACTCGTACTTGTCAATACAGCTGATGCCAAAAATAGCGTGATAAAGTTGAATTTCATAAATATACTCCTTAAAAATGAAGGCAGATTCAAAATTCTCATTTTATTTGAATGTAGCATTTTAATCTCTAAACAAAGATAAATAAATCAGTAATTTTATTTAAAAAAGCATAAACTTGTCCTTTTATATTAGTTTATACCACCCTATCTCATGCTCATAGAAAACATAATAATATAGAAAATGACATATTATATCGTAAATTACTTGGTATTGTCTCAACTAAAAAGCACTCCTAAAGTTGACACGATGCACTTCGCCTCTTATCTCTATTTTACAATCAAATGAAAAATTGCACACCCACAAGTATAATGGTACCACTTGCATCCAGTTATGAAACACTTTTGGGATTGTAGAATATGGGGATAACATATGCATTACCCAATCATAATGGTAACAATTAAAAGAAAGGGCCAGAGATGGTCGGTTTAGGTGTTTTTGCACGCAAATTTTTTGGTTCAGCTCAGGAGCGACGTCTCAAAGCTCTTCGCCAAAAAGTTATAAAAATTAATGAGTTAGAAGAACAATTCGTGAAATTAAGCGATGCGCAACTCTGTCAAAAAACTGACGAGTTTCGTAAACGTCTCGCTACAGGTGAAACAGTTGACTTGCTCCTACCAGAAGCTTTTGCAACTGTCCGTGAAGCAGCAAAGCGTGTTTATGATATGCGTCCTTTTGATGTACAGCTTATTGGTGGAATGGTCCTTCATGACTGTGGTATTGCTGAAATGCGCACTGGTGAAGGTAAAACATTAATGGCAACTTTGCCAATTTACCTCAATGCATTGGAAGGGAAAGGCGTTCATGTCGTAACAGTCAACGATTATCTTGCTAACCGTGATGCTGAAACAATGGGAAAAATCTTCGGTTTTCTAGGGCTAACAACAGGCGTGATTCTCCATGACCTTGATAGTGATGCCCGTAGAGCAGCCTATGCATGCGATATCACCTATGCAACAAATAATGAATTGGGCTTTGATTACTTGCGCGATAATATGGCTTTTGATTGTAGTCAAATGGTCCAACGTGGACATCATTATGCCATTGTTGATGAAGTTGATTCGATTCTCATTGACGAAGCACGTACTCCTCTTATCATTTCTGGTCCTCTAGAAGATCGTACTGATTTCTATAACCTTATTGATACATTTATTCCCGCTTTAACTCCAGAAGACTATGAAATAGACGAAAAACAAAAAACAACAACCTTTACTGAAGTTGGTACTGAAAAAATTGAAAAAATGCTCGAACAAGCTGGATATCTTAAAGGTGAAAGCCTTTATGATATAGAAAATGTTGCTATCGTCCATCATGTCAATAACGCCCTTAAAGCCCATAAACTGTTTGTCCGTGATAAGGATTACATTGTACGCAATGATGAAATTGTTATCATTGATGAATTTACAGGTCGTATGATGCCAGGACGGCGTTATTCTGAAGGCCTCCATCAAGCCTTAGAAGCTAAAGAGCATGTTGCTATTCAACCAGAAAATCAAACACTTGCTTCCATTACTTTCCAAAATTATTTCCGTATGTATAGAAAACTTTCTGGAATGACTGGAACAGCCAAAACAGAGGCTGAAGAATTCAGTAATATTTATGGCCTTGAGGTTGTAGAAGTCCCTACAAACTTGCCCATACAGCGTCTTGATGAGGATGATGAGATCTACCGAACAGCAGAAGAGAAATATCGTGCTATTGTCCGTGATATCCGTCAAGCGCATGAAAAAGGACAACCTATTCTTGTTGGAACAACGTCTATTGAAAAGTCAGAACAATTAGCAGAACGTTTACGAAAAGAAGGCATTACCGATTTTAGAGTCTTAAATGCCCGCTATCATGAGCAAGAAGCGTATATTATTGCACAAGCAGGTGTTCCTGGAGCTCTCACCATCGCAACAAACATGGCGGGTCGTGGTACTGATATACAGCTTGGGGGGAATGTTGAGATGCGTATCCGACAAGAATTACAGGATATGCCAGATGGAACAGAACGGACTGCTAAAATTGAAGAAATAAAAAAAGATGTCAAACAGCTTAAAGAACAAGCGTTAGCCGCTGGTGGTCTTTACGTTATCGCTACTGAACGCCATGAGAGTCGTCGTATTGATAACCAGCTGCGTGGACGTTCTGGTCGCCAAGGTGATCCTGGGCGCTCAAAATTCTTTCTTTCTCTCCAAGATGATCTCATGCGTATCTTCGGTTCCAACCGTATGGATAGTATGCTGCAAAAGCTTGGATTAAAAGAAAATGAAGCGATTACCCATCCGTGGATTAATAAAGCCCTCGAAAAGGCGCAAAAAAAAGTCGAAGCACGAAACTTTGAAATTCGTAAAAACTTGTTAAAATATGACGATGTCATGAATGATCAACGCAAGGTTATTTTTGAACAGCGTATGGAAGTCATGAATGCAGATGATTTGACAGACATGATCCTTGAAATGCGTAATGAAGTGGTTGAAGATCTCGTAGAAGCTTATATCCCATCTGGAACATATTCTGAAAAGTGGAATGTGAAAGCTCTACAAGAGGAAATTCACCAACTCTTCAATCTTGAGCTTCCAATCGAGATATGGGCAAAAGAAGATGGAATTGCCGAAGAACAAATTTTAGAACGCGTATCAAATGCTGTTACAAAACTTGAAAATGAACGTACTGAGCGCTATACTCCAGAGGTCATGGCTTATTTTCATAAAGCAATATTACTTGAAACTATTGACACGTTATGGCGTGAGCATTTGGTAAGTTTAGATCATCTGCGTTCTGTTGTTGGCTTTCGTGGTTATGCCCAACGGGATCCACTCAATGAATATAAGACTGAGTCCTTTGAACTTTTTCAGAGCATGCTAAAAAGTTTACGCAGAATCGTGATTTCTAAACTCATGCGTTTTGAAATTATTCAGCAACCAACAGAACCACTCATGCCTGTGCAAACGGATGTAGATCACTTTGTTCCAAATGATCAAGAGGAAGGAAAAACTTCCACTCTGTGGGCACGAACACAAGAAAATAAAATTGTTAACCCGAAAGACCGTGATCCCAACGACGTTACCACATGGGGCAAGGTGGGACGTAATGAACGTTGTCCTTGTGGTTCAGAAAAAAAATACAAACATTGTCATGGTGCCTTCGTTTAAAAAACAATGAAGAAGATGAAGAAAAAGCGAAATTATGAGAAGGAGTTACGTGCTGCTGGTCTAAGAGTAACACGTCAAAGGCGCATTATTCTTGATATTTTGGCTGAAACAAACGACCATCCAAATGCGTTTGAAATTTTTCAGCGTGCTCACAAAATAGATTCGAGTATTTCGCTTTCAACCGTTTATAGAACAATGAAAACATTAGAAGGGAATGGAACAATTCATCGTCATAGCTTTAGTGGTGGCCCTTCTCGTTTTGAGCAAGCAGATGGCCAACATCATGATCATCTCATTGATGTGGAAACAGGGCAAGTTATCGAATTTCATTCTGATATCATTGAAAAGTTGCAAGAAGAAATTGCTAAATCCCTTGGCTATAATATTATTCATCATCGCCTTGAACTTTATGGGAAAAAAACAACTCTTGAGTAGCTCATCTCGCATGTATCATCAAAAACACGCTTTATGAAAAGCAGATTTTCTACAAGTTTACTCGAAAAATCTATAGTTTTCATTGGCAAGAGAGTTTTTCTGCTTTATTAGCCTCTTTATCTGATTGCTATAAGGCAACCAATTGCTCGTATTACAACAAAATAGGCTAATATTGTCATGGTTTCTTTGCCAAAAGATCGTATGAGACAGCTTGAAAAGCGCTTCGAAATAATTGAAAGCCAAATGGCAAAAAACCCAGATGCTGAAACTTATGTGAAATTAGCTTCTGAGTATGCAGAACTACAGCCAATTGTTTCTTCTATACGAACACTCAGTGCTCTTTATAGAGAAATTACGGATCTCGAGACACTTATCAGTGATAAACTCACAGATACAGAGATGCGTCATCTTGCCCAAGAAGAATTACCATTGTTATGTCAGAAAATAGAACAACTTGAGCAAGAACTCCAGATTCTTCTTTTACCTAAAGACGTTGCTGATGAAAAAAGTGCCATTGTTGAAATTCGCGCAGGAACAGGCGGTTTAGAAGCAGCACTTTTTGCAGGAGATCTTTTCCGTATGTATGAGCGTTATGCCGCTTCCCATAACTGGAAAGTTGAAGTTGTTTCACTTAATGAGGGAGAAGTTGGTGGATATAAAGAAATTATTGCCAGTATTTCAGGGAAAGGCGTTTTTTCTAAACTGAAATTTGAATCAGGCGTTCATCGTGTACAACGCATCCCTGAAACAGAAACCGGTGGACGTATCCATACATCTGCTGCTACCGTTGCTGTCCTTCCAGAGGCTGAAGAAATTGATATTGAAATTCGTCCTGAAGATATCCGCATTGACACCATGCGTGCCTCTGGAGCAGGAGGACAGCATGTCAATACAACGGACTCAGCTGTTCGTATCACGCATATTCCAACAGGGATTATGGTTGTGCAAGCAGAAAAATCACAACACCAAAACCGTGCACGGGCGCTGCAAATTTTACGTGCACGCCTATTTGATATCAAACGACAAAAAGCGGAAAATGAACGTTCCGCTTCCCGTAAAAATCAGGTTGGCTCTGGTGATCGCTCAGAACGTATTCGTACCTATAATTTTCCACAAGGACGTGTCACTGATCACCGTATTAATCTCACTCTCTATAAACTTGACCGCATTCTAGAAGGAGAGCTTGATGAGATTATTCACGCACTCATATCCGATCATCAGACAGCCCTCCTTATGGAAATGGATGATCATGGATGAACGCGTATACTCTCAACAATGTTATCCGACAAACTCAAGAAAAATTGCGCACTCAGGGAGTTTCTGAAGCCAATCTTGAGGCAAAAATACTTGTTGAATGGATCACAAATACAAATGCAGCAGATAGAATTCTTCAACCAAATTTCTGCCTATCTTTTGAACAAATTGCACAATTAGAAAGCGCCATTCAACGACGTATTGCTGGCGAACCTGTCTACCGTATTATAGGCGTGAGAGAATTTTATGGTATATCTTTCGCACTCTCTCAAGAAACATTAGAACCTCGTCCTGATACAGAGACATTGGTAGATCTTGTTTTACCATTCCTCAAAAAACAGAGTGAAAAATCAGAAAAAATAACGCTACTGGATATGGGAACAGGAAGCGGTGCTATTGCTATTGCAATTCTTAAACAAGTTCCTCAATCTTATGCAGTGGCTGTTGATATTTCTGAAAATGCCCTCAAAACAGCGACAAAAAATGCAAAGAATGCAGATGTTATCAATCGTTTTACACCCCTTCTTAGTGATTGGTTTGATTCTGTTACAGGTCAATTTGATCTTATTATTTCCAATCCACCCTATATTCCAGAAAAAGATATCCAAAATCTTGCAAAAGAAGTGCGGCTCTATGATCCATTGCGTGCACTGATCGGTGGAAAAGATGGTCTTACTTTTTATCGAAAGCTTTCTGACAAAGCCGCAAACTACTTAAAAGCAGAAGGTTATGTTGCTGTCGAAATCGGCTGCTTTCAAGAAAAAGACGTTTGCGACTTATTTGAAAAAAATGGCTTTAAGTGCTTAGAAATACGCAAAGACTTAAGTGGTATCCCCCGCGCCCTTCTCTTTGTATACAACTCTTAAAATTCCCAATCATCATCTGTCGTTGCAACTGCCTTGCCAATGACATACGAGGAACCTGCTCCTGAAAAAAAGTCATGATTTTCATCAGAGTTTGGTGATAAAGCAGCCAAAATAGCTGGATTAACACGACAAACTTCAGGTGGAAAAAGAGCTTCAAAACCCAGATTCATTAAGGCTTTGTTAGCATTATAATGAAGAAAAATTTTCACATCTTCTGTCAATCCAAGTGCGTCATAAAGATCTTCAGTATATTTGCATTCAATATTATAAAGATCAAAGAGTAAGTTAAAAGCAAAGTCTTTAATTTCTTGCTTTTTGTCCTCATCAAGTTTTGCAAACCCTAATTGAAATTTATAGCCTATATAGTAACCATGGACAGCTTCATCACGAATGATAAGCCGAATAAGATCAGCTGTATTTGTTAATTTAGCACGGCTGGCCCAATACATAGGCAAATAAAAACCAGAATAGAACAAAAAGCTTTCTAGCAGAGTCGAAGCAATTTTCTTCTTTAGCGGATCATTGCCTTCATAACGTTCAAGCACTAATCTGGCTTTTTTTTGTAAATGAATATTTTCCTCTGACCATCTAAACGCATCATCAACTTCTACCGTCGAACAAAGGGTTGAAAAAATAGAAGAATAAGAACGCGCATGAACCGCTTCCATGAAGGCAATATTTGTCAATACTGCCTCCTCATGCTCTGTTATTGCATCAGCGAGCAGTGCAATGGCTCCTACGGTATTTTGAATCGTATCTAGAAGAGTTAATCCGGTAAAAACACGAATTGTGAGCTTGCGTTCTTCCTCCGTCAAACTTGACCATGAAGGAATATCATTAGAAAGCGGAACCTTTTCAGGCAACCAAAAATTTCCAGTTAAGCGGTTCCATACTTCAAGATCTTTCTCATCATGCAATCTATTCCAATTGACAGCGCAAACAACAGGATTTTGGGTTGTAATCTTTGTCATATGATTATCTCCTATAGACTGCATGAAACACAGCCATCCACTTCTGTTCCACTCAACGCTACTTGCCGCAACCGTATATAATAAATACTCTTTATACCCTTTTTCCAAGCATAAATTTGTGCACGGTTAATATCACGCGTGGTAGCAGTATCCGGAAAAAAGAGCGTTAATGAAAGACCTTGATCAACATGCTGCGTAGCAGCAGCATAGGTATCAATAATCTTTTCAGGACCAATCTCATAAGCATCTTGGTAAAAATCCAAATTTGTATTATCCATGTAAGGAGCAGGATAATAAACGCGCCCAATTTTTCCCTCTTTGCGAATTTCAATCTTCGAAGCAATTGGGTGAATAGAAGAGGTCGCATGATTAATATAAGAAATAGACCCAGTGGGGGGAACAGCTTGCAGGTTGCGATTATAAAGCCCATACTCAACAACTAAATCCTTGAGTTCCTGCCAATCCTTTTGATCTGGTATAGCAATATTATTCCGTGCAAAAAGCTCTTGTACAAGTGCAAATTGCGGCTTCCATTCTTTCTCAATATATTTGTCAAAAAAACGACCGTCTGCATAAGCGGACTTTTCAAATCCTGCAAAAATTTTCTTACGCTCGCGTGCAATTAAATTGGAAGCACGTATTGCATGATAGGTTACCGTATAAAAATAGATATTGGTAAAATCAATCGCTTCTGGAGACCCATAATAGATCTTCTCACGCGCTAAAAAACCATGTAAATTCATTTGTCCCAAACCAATCGCATGGCTTTCAGCATTGCCTTTGGCAATGGAGGGTACACAGGCAATATCGCTCATATCGGAAACAGCAGTAAGAGCACGAACAGCAGCTTCCACTGTTCGCCCAAAATCAGGACTTTTCATTGCTTTGGCAATATTCATGGAACCAAGATTACAAGATATATCACTTCCAATAGTGCGATATGTTAAATCCGTCTCTAGTTCACTTGCTTCACTCACCTGTAAAATTTCTGAACATAAATTACTCATACTTATACGTCCAGCTATCGGATTGGCTCGATTAGCAGTATCCTCAAACAAAATATAGGGATAACCTGATTCAAATTGAATCTCCGCTAAGGTTTGGAAAAAAACACGTGCACTTATTTTCTTTTTACGAATCCTTGCATCATCAACAAAAGACCTATAATGCTCAGTCAAAGAAATATCGCTAAAGGGTTTGCCGGTAACGCGCTCAATATCATACGACGAGAATAGGTACATATCCTCATTATTACGTGCAAGCTCAAAAGTAATATCGGGAATAACAACACCAAGCGAAAGCGTTTTAATTCTGACTTTTTCATCAGCATTCTCACGCTTTGTATCCAAAAACTTCATAATATCTAAATGATGTGCATGTAAATAAACAGCACCAGCCCCCTGCCGTGCACCAAGCTGATTGGCATAAGAGAAAGAATCTTCCAACAGTTTCATCACAGGTAAAACACCTGAAGATTGATTTTCTATCTGCTTGATCGGAGCTCCCGCTTCTCGCAAATTTGTCAAACAAAGCGCTACTCCACCACCGCGCTTTGAAAGCTGTAAAGCTGAATTAACCGAACGCCCTATGGACTCCATGTTATCTTCAACACGCAACAAAAAACACGACACCAACTCACCACGCTGTTTTTTCCCTGCATTTAGAAATGTCGGTGTAGCAGGTTGAAACCGTCCTGTAATAATTTCATCTACAAAAATCTCAGCAAGAGTCTTATTGCCCTGTGCTAAATATAAAGAAACAAGGCACACACGATCTTCATAACGCTCAAGATAGCGCTTTCCATCAAAAGTCTTCAGTGTATAGCTGGTATAATACTTAAATGCACCTAAAAACGTGGGAAAGCGAAACTTAAACGCGTAAGCACGCTTAAAAAGCTTCTTAATAAAAGAAAAATCATAAAGCTTAAACAAATCTTCTTCATAGTAACCTTCCTCTATCAAGTAGTCTATTTTTTCCTTCAAATTATGAAAAAAAACCGTATTTTGGTTAACATGCTGAAGAAAATATTGCCGCGCTGCAAGTCTATCCATATCAAATTGGATATGACCATTTTCATCATAAAGATTAAGCATCGCATTCAGTGCATGATAATCTGTGATCTGACTTGTTTTTTGCGACTGTTCTATACCAATTGTTTCCAAAATCTTTCCAATCCCTTTTTTACACAAATAACATCTTCATCAGTTCCACGCAGCTCAAAACGATAAAGGCAAGGTACAAAACATTTTTCAGAAATGATCTTGCTTGCTAAACTATAATAGCGACCAAAATTACGATTCCCACCACCAATGACACCACGAATGAATTTGCGGTTCTCACTTTCATTGAGGAAATGAATAACTGCTTTCGGCACAGCTCCTCTTCCTTCACCATCTGCATAAGTCGGAACAATCAATACATAAGGTTCATCAACCAACACAGACGGTTTTTTCTTATCAATTTTGAAGAGTCGTTGACCAAGCTGCGAAACAAAATGTTCAGTATTACCCGTAGCACTCGAATAATAAACAATAAGTCCCATTAAACACAAAGACCACTAATCATATCTGGTCTAAAACCAGACCAATGATTTTCACCACAAACGACGACAGGAACCTGACGATAACCCAAAGATTGAACAAAATGATAGGCTTGTTCATCACGGGAAATATCTACAACACGATAATTAATACCTTTAGCATCAAAGGCACGACGTGTAGCATCACATTGGACGCAAGATGGTTTGCTATAAATAGTGACCGGCATTTTCTTCAACTTTCACAATCTTAACAAATCAACCCTCAAAGGGTTCATTCTGATAACTTTATAAATACTCAAGGATAACAAAAAAACAGAAATCGTACGCAAACACATATAGCTATACTCTTTATTCAAATAACACATAGCTTCCTGAATAGAATAGAAGTCCCCATCAAATAATTTTAAAATTATGATGAGAATAAATGATCATTCTACAACTTAAATGGCAAAGCCTTTCAGTTATAAAATAATCTTTTGTCTGCATTACAATTCCCTCCTGCTGTCTAAAAAACTAACGCCCCCAGCCACTGTTTTCCAATAGCTTAGTTTTACTCTTACGACAAAAATCAACTTACAAAAACGAAAGGAAATTCTTCCAAAAGAGCTTCCCGCCAGAATACTGTTCTACTCTTGGCTAATAAACTCTTCTACAATCACATTATGGAAATAACTTAGACACCAAACGAAACACACTACACCCTCACTTGTGCTTATTTAGAATCACCAATCATTTTGATACTATATATAGTATACACACTCTCTCTTTCGTCAAGGCAAATTCAATCATTATTTTTAATTTTCCACGATCTTCCCACTAAAAATCTCACTACCCAAAACATATGTAATAATATAACGTTTTATTGACAAACGTTATATTATTACATATGTCTATGAGATAATAATCAAAGATGGTAACAAGTATGGATCTGCATTTTGAACGTGCAACTTTAGGCTATGGAAAAAGAATAGCAATAAGAGGCTTTTCAGCAAAGTTAAAAGCTGGCTCGTTGGTAGCAATAACGGGTGATAATGGCTCTGGAAAATCTACGCTCTTGAAAACTATCGCTGGCTTGATTAAGCCTCTCAAAGGTAAAGTTATAAAGCCAAAGAAAAGCCGGATTGCTTATCTTGCTCAGCAATGTGACATAGACAAGACATTTCCCATTGATGTGAGGACGTTGATCCAAACAGGATTGTGGTCTTTTTGTGGATTGTGGAAAGACCAGCGTCCTTATTACTCTAAAATCCAGAATGCTCTTGAAATGGTTGGACTTACAGCACTCGCTACCCGTCCCCTTGAGACACTGTCAGGTGGACAGTTACAGCGTGCTCTTTTTGCACGTGTTATTGTACAAGATGCCGATATTATCTTGCTTGATGAACCTTTCAATGGTGTAGATTATAGTACCCAAAAAGATCTTCTTTCCCTAATCTCACACTGGCAACAACAAGGACGAACAGTTCTTACAGCACTCCATGATCCCCTCATTGTGCAAAAATGTTTTCCCCAAATGCTTCACATTCATCAACAACATGCTTTTTATGGAGAAACACCCCAATTCTTCTGTGATAACATGCATCACATTATGTCTCCTCTTACACCCAGCTCTTTGCCTATCAACACGCTAAAACAACATTTTTCTCTCAATGATTCGCAATCTATGGGGTTATAGAGACGTGTACGCATTTTTTTTTGCCCCCTTCGTTGATTTCCATTTCATGCAAAATGCTCTTATCGGTTCAATCCTCCTCTCCATCAGTGCTTGTCCGGTTGGTGTATTTCTGATGCTACGTGGAATGAGCTTAACAGGAGATGCTATATCCCACGCCATTCTACCTGGTGTTGCTGCTGCTTTTCTGCTAAGTGGATTTTCACTACTATCTATGACTCTTGGTGGTATTTTCGCTGGCATCATTGTTGCTTTGGCCACAGCCCTTATTTCACGAAATAGTATTCAGAAAGAAGACGCATCAATGACAGTCTTTTATCTTATTGCACTTGCAACAGGTGTCATTATTATTTCCCTGAAAAACTCAACAATTGAACTGCTTCATCTCTTATTTGGCTCGGTGCTTGCACTGGATACACAAACCCTTTTACTCATCACCACGATCATGTTGATCACAATATGCAGTCTTTGTATTTTCTGGCGCGCGCTCGTATTAGAAAGCTTTGATCCCCTCTTTTTTAAATCGCTCTCTCCATTGAGTAAATATGTCCATATATCATTGCTTGGACTCGTCGTATTAAATCTGGTTGGTGGTTTCCAATCACTTGGCACATTACTTTCTGTCGGCATTATGATGATTCCAGCTATTACAGCCCGTTTTTGGCTTTCGCGTTTGGGACCTATCTGCATACTTTCTACCCTTTTAGGAATCATTGCTAGTATATGTGGTCTACTGCTTTCTTTTCATCTGTCACTTCCCTCCGGCCCTGCTATTATCATTGTCGCAGGATCTATTTATCTTTTTTCCTGCTTTATCAGTCCACGTGGTTTTATTGTGACATGGTTTCCTCACCTGTTTTATACATCCCTCCCTCGTTTAAGGAAATAATGTGTCTAAATTTATTCAAAAATTGATTCTACGTGGAACCCTCTTATCGCTTGTCCTTTTTCCATTTTCTGCTGTTGCACAACATACAATTAAAGTTGTCGTGAGTTTTTCTATTCTTGCAGATTTAGTCAAAAATGTAGGAGGCAATCATATCTCTATGACTACTTTTGTCGGACCTAATGCAAATACCCATACTTATGAACCAGTCCCCCGAGATGCCCAAGCTCTTAGAAATGCTGATATTATTTTCATCAACGGACTCCATTTAGAGGGATTTATTGACCGTCTTATCACAGCAAGCGGGACAAAGGCGCTTCTTGTTGAAGTGGCTGCCAATATTTCTCCCCTTAAAATGAAAAATCAAGAGCAGAGTGCCCAACCACATCATCACCACAGTAACATTGATCCCCATGCTTGGCAAACTATCCCTAATGTTGAAATCTATATCAAAAATATTGCTGCTGCTTTTTGTAAAATCGATCAACAATCCTGTCTAAGCTACAACAAAAATGCTAAGATCTACCTCCAAAAGCTTAAAGAAACACAAGAAAAACTTAAAACAAAGATTGCCATAATCCCAAAAGATCAGCGCATTATCATCACATCTCACGATGCTTTTGGTTATTTTGCCCAAGAATATGGTTTTACTATCCTTGCGCCGCAAAATACTTCAAAAGAAGCTGAAGCAACAGCAGGTGATGTGGCCAAACTTATCAAACAAATTAAAACCAATAAAGCAACAGCACTGTTTGTTGAAAATATCTCTAATCCGCGTCTTATAAAACAGATTGCAAAAGAAACAGGGTTAAAAATTGGTGGAACATTATATTCCGATGCATTATCGGACGAAAATGGTCCTGCTGCAACTTATCTCGATATGATGGAACATAATGTGAATACCATTATTGACGCTATTACAAAACATTAAGAAGCATTTTATAAAAGAATGAACAAACCTTGATTCTTAAGAGAACAGCAAACTCTTCTGAATACCTGCTTCTATTCCATGAAAATGGTTTGTTCTATCATTTTTACGCACCCCTAAAATCACGTTCATGGGAAAAATTCTTCTTTTGGCACCCCAATATGTCCTATGATGTGTTAAACAGAATAATACTACAAAAAAGCTTAAAATCTCTTCCGAATTAAAGTTTTTATAGAAATTATCCAAAACCCATCACCAAAATGCCTCTTTATCGTTTTTAAAATCTGATCCTCATACTGATCAATCAATTTGTCACAAGTGAAAACACCATTTATACTTGAATTCACTTTCTTGTTTTTTAATTTGTTTCCCTATGCATTGATAACAGGAGCTCATTATGTGAATAAGTGTAATTATATTTTGTTTTAAAATTGTTTTTTTCCTAAAATCAATATTTGGGGGGTAATAATTTTTCTGTTTTTATACTCATAAAATACCTTATAAATCATGGTTTGAAGTTGTATAAAAATGATAAATAAGTCCTTTTATAAACAAAAGGTACTCTTAGACGCTCTAAAGATGTTTCCTAAACCTTAAAATGAGATACGTTAATTCCTAAAAGCGTGATTTTCATATGATTTTGCAATGCATCAGAAAAGTTTTGGAGGACTATAATCTCTTAAATAAGTTTAAAAATCTGCTTTAGTAGAATTTCTTAATTTAAATGGAATACAAATAATTTACCTCAAGCTTATTTTTCCACAGTTACAAAACAACTCGCACAGAAAATAAACAATTCTTTCTTGAAAAAGTAAATCTGGATACTCTAATAGCCATAACTGAGTAACATTTACTGTTTATATCCTTGATCTTGTCTACTGCTTTATTCAACACCATTTTATTTTTTATCAGATGTTTACAGGGCAATATCTCATTAACATATGATAGCTTTCATAAAGGAAAACAAGTAAATCTAAACAAATTCGTTTGACCTTTTGCTGGTTCCTGTTTAAATGAACCAATTTATTTCTGAAACAAAACTGTCATGGCATGTTCATGTTTAATACCATAAATCTAGGGAAAGTCTGTCTTCTATCGCTTCAAAAAGGGGGAACCATGAGTCGTTTTTATTTTTCTATAGCAGCGTTTGCAATTACTATCAGTATGACAACAGCGGGGCTTGCGCAAACAAAAATTAGCTTTTGGCATTCTATGAGCGGTGAGCTAGGAAAACAAACTGAGCGTTTCATTAACGATTTTAATGCCAGTCAATCTGAGTATAAAGTTGTACCTTCATTTCGTGGTGAATATGAAGAAGGTATGGTTTCACTCATTGCAGCATTCCGTGGAAAACAACAACCTGTTCTTGCCCAAATCTATGAAATTGGTACTGGGACTATGATGGCTGCAAAAGGGGCCGTTTATCCTCTTTATCAACTTATGAAGGATACAAAACAAGAATTTGACCCTACAGATTATTTACCTGCTATCAGTGGCTATTACTCAGATGTCCAAGGGCGAATGCTTTCTATGCCATTCAATGCTTCAACACCAATTCTTTATTATAATAAAGATATCTTTAAAAAAGCAGGGCTTGATCCAGAGCAACCACCTAAAACATGGCAAGATATAGAAAATTTTTCTAAAAAAATTCTTGAGACTAAAGCTGCAAGCTGTGGTTTTACAATGTCTTATGCAGCCCAATGGATTGGCATAGAAAATTTTTCAGCATTGCACAATGTGCCCTTTGGAACCAAAGAAAATGGTTTTGGCGGACTTGATGCAAAACTTACCTTGAATGGACCTTTGCAAGTGCGTATGTGGAGCGACCTTAAAAGATGGTCTGACAAAGGTATTTTTCGCTATGGTGGTCCTGCTGGAGCATTAGATGCAACACCAATGTTTATGACGCAAAATTGCGCGATCTTTATGCAATCTTCAGGCTCTCGAGATGGAATCCTGTCTGAAGCACAGTTTAAGGTGGGATTTGGTATGCTGCCCTATTATGATGATGTAAAAGGTACACCACAAAATTCAATTATTGGTGGCGCCTCTATTTGGGCTTTGAAAGGTCATACACCTGAGGAATATGCTGGTGCGGCTGCTTTTCTTAAATATCTCTCCAGAGCAGATAATCAGGCTAAATGGCACCAGATAACAGGTTACCTGCCAACAACGAAAGCTGCTTACGAATTGAGCAAACAACAACATTACTACGATAAAAATGTCGGTGCAGATATTGCTATTAAACAAATTAATCTTAACCCACCAACTGTGAACTCAAAAGGTATAAGATTTGGTAATTTACCACAGATTCGTTCTATTCTTGATCAAGAATTAGAAGCTGTCCTTAGTGGTTCAAAAACACCAAAAGATGGATTAGATGAAACCGTTAAACGTGGCGATAAGCTCTTACGTGAATTTGAAAAAGCCAATCATTAGGGTTTTATTCTTCATCATTAAAGATCAAAGGTTAATTAAGCAGTTGAGTCTTTTTATTTGTTTACCTTTATAAAGTTTCTGTGTGTAAAGAACCCTACGGATGCAAGAAAAGCACGCATATTTCAAAAATAGTTTACTCCCTTATTGGCTGCTGTTTCCTCAGCTCATTGTGACTTTTTTGTTTTTCTTTTGGCCTGCTGCCCAAGCAATAAAATCATCTTTCGAGCGTGAGGATCCTTTTGGTTTTTCGACAACTTTTATTGGTTTTGAAAATTATATAAATGTTCTCTCTGATCTTGCTTATCTGAAATCACTGCTTACAACCGCAATATTTTCTATTTCGGTTACTGTTGTTTCAATGACGATCGCACTTCTTTTAGCTGTCTGTGTTGATCGTGTCATCCGCGCAAAAAAAGCTTACACAACGCTTTTGCTCTGGCCTTATGCTGTGGCTCCAGTCTTGGCAGGTATATTATGGTTGTTTATCTTCCATCCAACCATCGGAATTATCCCTGTTCTGTTGGAGAAAATCGGTATTATATGGAATTATCGTATTAATGGTACACAAGCAATGATCCTTATTGTGATTGCAGCCAGTTGGCAACAAATCTCCTATAACTTTCTCTTTTTTCTTGCCGGTCTCCAATCTGTTCCACGTTCCCAAATAGAAGCAGCAGCAATTGATGGTGCTGGTCCCTTTAAACGATTTTGGACCGTAGTGTTTCCACAAATTTCACCGACAACCTTTTTTCTTTTTGTTATCAATATTCAGTATGTCATGTTTGATACATTTGGTATTATTGATAACATAACCTCTGGAGGGCCTGCACGTGCAACAAGCACTCTCGTCTACAAAGTGTATGACGATGGTTTTAAAAACCAAATAATCGGTGCATCAGCAGCACAATCAACAATATTAATGTTGATGGTTATTGTTTTAACGTTTATCCAGTTTCGCTGGATTGAACGCCGCGTGCAATATTAGGAAACAAATTATGGTTGAAAATCGCCCTATTTTGAAATTTCTAACCCATCTCACTCTTATTATTGGTATTATAGTTATTTGTTTTCCAGTTTATGTTGCCATTATTGCGTCAACCCATAGTTCAGCGGCATTTAATTCAGGAACACTTCCTCTATTACCAGGAAAGCATGCTCTGGAAAACTATCAAATAATCTTTGGTGATGGTCTTGAAAAACTCGGACTACCTAATCTTTGTCCACTTTTAATGAATTCGCTTATTATGGCCCTTGGTATTAGCATTGGAAAAATTATTATTTCGCTCTTTTCTGCTTATGCAATTGTTTACATGCGTTTTCCTTTCCGAAAAACTGCTTTTGCTCTCATCTTTATTACCTTGATGCTCCCTGTCGAAGTTCGCATTATTCCAACATATGCAATCGTCGCACAATTAGGTATGATAAATACCTATAGCGGAATGATTATTCCACTCATAGCATCTGCAACGGCGACATTTTTATTTCGCCAGTTTTTTTTAACTGTTCCAGACGAACTCTTAGAAGCTGCTCGTGTTGATGGTGCAGGGCCATTTAAATTTTTTAAAGATATTCTTCTTCCTCTCAGCAAAAGCAATATCGCTGCTTTATTTATTATTATGTTTGTTTATGGATGGATACAATATCTCTGGCCTCTTATTGTTACAACTGATCAAAATCATCAAACTATTCTTATTATTTTAAAACAGCTTATCGTAGAATCACTTCAACATGATCCTCAATGGAATATACTCATGGCAGTATCGGTCGTTGCTATGGTGCCGCCTGTTCTTGTCGTCATCTGCATGCAGCGACTTTTTATCAAAGGTCTTATTGAAACGGAGAAGTAACTGTGGCCATAATCCAGTTATCAAACATAAAAAAACAGTATGACAATGGCATTCTGGTCATCAATGATTTAAATTTAACAGTTGCCGATAGGGAACTTCTTGTCCTTGTGGGGCCTTCAGGGTGTGGAAAATCAACGTTATTGCGTATCATTGCAGGGCTTGAACAAGTTACCTCAGGTGAACTCACTATTGATAATGAGCGTATCAATGAGCGTGAACCAGCTGATCGTGACATTGCTATGGTTTTTCAAAATTACGCACTTTATCCCCATATGACAGTTCGTGGAAATTTAGAATATGGTCTTAAAAATCGTAAAACACCTAAAGATGAAATAAATCGACGTATCACACATGCTGCAAAACTTTTGCAAATAGAGCCATTTCTAGATCGTAAACCGCGACAATTATCTGGAGGACAGCGCCAACGTGTGGCAATGGGACGTGTGATTGTACGTCAACCACGTGTTTTTCTCTTCGATGAACCTCTCTCAAATCTTGATGCAAAATTGCGGGCGCAAATGTGTATTGAGATTAAAACACTTCAGCGTTCACTGGGAACAACTAGCCTCTATGTTACCCATGATCAACTAGAAGCGATGACATTAGCGGATAGAATCGTTGTCATGAATAACGGAGCTATTGAGCAAATTGGAACGCCAATGGAAATTTACGATTATCCAGCAACAACGTTTGTTGCTGATTTTATTGGTTCGCCTCCTATGAATTTTCTTGATTGCCAAATCTTAGAACAACATTTAGGTCATCCATTATCTTATAATACAGAAACTGATCTTTTAGCTTTTAGACCAGAAATCATTTTGTTTGGAGAATATCCAGATCAAGGGCCTATCTTTCACACACAAATTGAACTTATTAAGCCTGTCGGAACAGGGAGCCATATTTTAACACGTTGGAAAGACAATATTTTTACCATTGAAATAAAAGAGCGCTTGGCACACGACTATGGTCAAAAACTAAGCTTTACTGTTCCTTATCAGAATTTTCATACTTTTAATAAAACCACTGGAAAACGTACAGATAATAAGTAAATAAAGTAGAAACTTTAATCTTATAAACATCATCAGAGAATGTTTCTTACTTACTTACCTCCCTCCTATTAATTCCATTTCTGCTAGGAGGGTAAAATTTTATAGATATATACTTATCTTTGTGCACGTAATTGTAAAGCTAGGTCAGGTTGATCTGTGGTGATATAATGAACCGGCATATCCAGCCAATGCGATAGTCGAGCTTTCCCATTAATTGTCCATACCCCTACAGTAAAGCCAGCTTCAAGGGCAGATTCAATAAAGTTCTGTGGAACAGTGGACCCATCTACACTCAAATCAGTATATCCCAATTGTTTCCACTCAGAAAAATGATGGTCCATGTTATCGGAAAAGCTATCAAGACATGGTCCAGATGTTATTCCTGCTTCAATAAAGGGACAAAGGCTTGCAGGATCAAAGCTGATTGCAGAAACGCGTTCTTCTAAATTTCGACTTTTTATCAATGCGAGTGCTTTTTGGGATAAAATTTTCTCACGCTCAACCTCACCACAAGTTTTAATTTCAAGATGTAAAGCAACGTTGGTGGGCGCTAAAAGATCAAGCACTTCTTCTAGTAAAGGAGGTTCTTCCATACTTCCTCTTACGCAGAGTTGTTTGCGTGTTTCATTATCAATATCATAAATATATCCTGTTTTCCCAACAAGTTGTTCTAGACGAAAATCATGAAATACAACCACTTCACCGCTTTTCAGTAAATGAACATCGCATTCAATCTCATCAACACCTAACGCTATAGCGTTACGAAATGCAGAAAGGGTATTTTCAGGATAAAGATGAGCTCCACCACGGTGTGCAACAATTTTTTTCTCAGGCATGCAAAACTTCACACTTCTCAATTTTAAATGATATTGTTTCATACTGATTAGACAGTGATTTTAAAAAATGGCTTTTTGTTTACTCCTCTGAAGATCAAATTTTCAACAACACTCTCATTTCTGAAATGACTTTGGAGTTATATCATAAACAACACCATTAATGCTTTCTCCTTCACTCATCATACATGGTGCAATAAGGTTTATATTTCATTTTAATCATTCCCACTCAATAGTACCGGGAGGTTTTGAAGTTATATCATAAACAACACGATTAATACCCCTTACTTCATTAATAATGCGCGCTGCTGTTTTGCTTAAAAACGCCATATCATAGGGATAAAAATCAGCCGTCATTCCATCTACAGATGTCACTGCGCGAAGAGCACAAACAAATTCATAAGTGCGTCCATCACCCATCACACCAACAGTCTGAACAGGAAGAAGCACAGCAAAAGCCTGCCAAATTTCATCATAAAGTCCCGCTTTACGAATTTCATCAAGATAAATGGCGTCTGCTTCACGTAAGATTTCTAATTTTTCACGTGTCACAGCTCCTGGACAGCGAATTGCAAGACCAGGACCTGGAAAAGGGTGACGCCCAATAAACTGTTCAGGTAACCCTAATTCTCGCCCTAGCGTGCGAACCTCATCCTTAAATAGTTCACGCAACGGTTCTACAAGTTTCATGTTCATTTGTTCCGGTAAGCCGCCCACATTATGATGGCTTTTAATTGTTACCGATTTACCAATAGCTGAAACACTCTCAATGACATCTGGATAGAGCGTACCCTGTGCTAAAAATTCCGCGCCGCCAATCTTTTTGGTTTCTTCTTCAAAAACTTCAATAAAAAGGCGACCAATTATTTTGCGCTTTTTTTCTGGATCTGTCTCTCCTTCTAGAGCGCTGAGAAACATATTAGCGGCATTAACATGAAGAAGCTCTATATTATAATGATCACGAAAGAGTGTGAGAACTTCTTCAGCTTCATTCTTGCGCATCAATCCATGGTCTACCAAAATACATGTGAGTTGATCTCCTATTGCTTCATGGAGGAGCACAGCGACAACTGACGAATCAACACCACCTGAAAGACCGCAAATGACACGACTTTTTCCAACTTTCTGTCGTATCATAGCAATTGCCTGCTCACGATAAGAAGCCATGGACCAATCGCCCTTAAGGCCAGAAACTTTATGAACAAAGTTTTGCAAAAGTCTTGTACCATCTGGTGTATGAACAACTTCAGGATGAAACTGCACTGCGTAAAGGCGTCTTTTTTCATCCGCAATAGCAGCATAGGGCGCGCCTTTTGATGTTGCTATGACACGAAAACCTTCTGGTAAAGTCGTCACACGGTCACCGTGGCTCATCCATACTTGATAACAAGAACCCTTTTCCCACACACCATCAAAAAGTAAACTCTCTTCTTGTATCTCCAACAAAGCACGCCCAAATTCACGCTCATGTCCAGATTCAACTTTTCCCCCCAGCTGAACACACATCACTTGTTCGCCATAACAAATACCAAGAACTGGGATACCCCTTGCAAAAATTTCCATCGGAACACGCGGCGAACCATCATCAATAACTGAATAGGGACTACCCGATAAAATAACAGCTTTAGGGCTTATCCTTTGCATGCCTTCTAACGCAGATTGAAAAGGGACAATTTCACAATAGACACCCATTGCTCGCACCCTCCGTGCAATAAGTTGTGTCACTTGTGAACCAAAATCAATAATAAGAACAGTGTCTGAATGTGCTACGCTCATAGAAAACCAATCAATCATTATAAGATGAGAACAAATAAGATTTATTATTCAATCTTTTCCTTTTCACAAGCCTTTTCACTTAAAAAAGGTTTTTCTCGTAAAATTTAAAGATAAGAAATGCGAAAAGAGATCTCAATGTCTTTTTTGCAACACAGATAAAAAGAAACCATCTGTTTTTGTTGTTGCTGGAGATAAGGTGAGTCCATAATTTGAAAAAATCGGTTGCACCGGTGAAGAACTGAAATATTGCCGCCAAAGTGCCCGCATATTTATTGGATAAAAACGACAATGCTGTTGTAGAAAACGGGAAATTTGTTTCTCATTTTCATCCACAAAAAGAGAGCATGTAATATAGACTAAACGCCCGTTTGGTTTAAGATATTTTATAGCCTCATGCAAAATAGTCTTCTGTTCTATTTGGCGTTGTTTGAGCTGTTCTAATGTCAAATGCCATTTCGTATCTGGCCGCCGCCGCCATGTTCCTGTACCGCTACATGGCGCATCTAGTAAAACGATATCCATTTGACCTACTAACGGCTTTAATGCTTCTGTATGTCCACATGGCTGTACATTGTGAACACCAGCACGGTAAAGACGCTCAAAAATAGGAGCCAAACGGATTTCACTTGAATCATAGGCATAAATTTGCCCTTGATTTTTCATACGAGCAGCTAAAGCTAACGTTTTGCCACCAGCTCCAGCACAATAATCCAATACCTGCATATTGGCTTTTGCTTCGACAAGATAAGCAACAATCTGAGATCCCAAATCTTGTATTTCAAAATACCCCTTCTGAAAAGCCGATTCAACTTGAAGATTGGGATGACGTGCAAATTTTTCAAGCGGGGCAATTCTTAAAGCTTGCGGAAACCATGAAAATGGTTGAACTTTGGTTTTTACTAATTCTTGTAAAACCTTTTCTGGCGTTGCCTTTAAACTATTCACCCGTAAATCTAAAGGAGGGCGTGTTGCTAATGCAGCTGCCTCTACGATCCAATTTTCGAAAAATACAGGATACAGATGTGTTTTACACCATTGGGGAATATCACCACGAATATAGTCTGGCGCATCACCTAATTGCCGTTTTTGCCATGATTGACGCTGCTTAATTCCTAAGAGCTGTGGAGCAAATCGATCTCCTGCTAATTCACCATCAATTTGTTCAATGGTCATTGTTCCAGTGTCTAACAAAGTACCAAAAACGCTATCCCGAATATCATCACTCTCCATACGCCATTGTAAAGAATAACGCCTTCTTAAAACATCATAAACAATTGTACCAATTGCTGCACGATCACTTGCACCAGCAAAACGATGAGAAAGCCCCCAAGATTTTAAAGCTTCACTTGCTGAGCAGTGCCGCGTTTCTATCTCTTGTAGGATATCCATTGCTGCATGCAAACGCCCACCTAAGCGCATTCATTTCTCCCATTGAATTTTTATAAATTTCTCAATAAGTTAAGCCAAAATAAATTATCTTTCTTAACGCCAATGGAATTTCTCGAAACTCTACAAAATTTACATTGGAAACTAAATGATTCTGATTGCGCTTTATTTAGCATTTCAAAATCTTCATTTCACCTGCTATCCGTTTACATTCCCCTCATTCTAAAATACACATATTCTATCTTGATCCTGCAAGGTAAGATATCTTCTTAAAAACCTTTCCAAATATGTATTAATATTTTAATTTATAATGATAATTATTTATTTGTATGTGAGATAGAAGTCCTGAATATCGTAAAATTCTCTTATTTCAAATATTCTCTATGTTGAATCAAACAAATTACTTGCTTGCATATTACTAGCAAAGTTAGCGCTGGATAAAAAAACTTAAAGAAAAGAGTAAAAATACCTCTCATAAACGCTCTCAAATGCCGAAAACCTCGCAACATTGAGAGAAATAGTATGATGGTGCCGGTTTTACTCCCTTATAAGCGATAAGATGGTGGTATGGCTTTATCCTTATAATATTCACGAACCTCCGTAGTGAAATGAGCTTGAGAGCATTGAGAAACGAGAAAAACAAAAGCATGAGACAATGCGTAATCTCCATTATTTAAAAGATACTGCTATAAATGCTTATGAAAGTGGTAAAGGTGAATTAAAGAATTATGGTAAAGATGGGAATCGGTTTTTATCTTTACAGCTTTACACTCCCCCCAAATCAGACTGTCTCACCTTTCCAGAGATTAGTCAAACAGAGATATACAATATACTCGCCCCTACTATACAAAAGCTGGAACTTCTTGCAAAATTTTCAATCGTCTTAATTTTTATCTCAAACATACGGCTGCGGTAGATTTTGATGTTAATTTACAGATAACAGAATAAGCACACACTTTATAAGATAGGTAAAAATCATCCCCTCCTTATTTCCTTGTAAATTAAATTCTTAGAGCTTTCTATAAACAGTACTTGACACCCAATATCTCCCTATCTTGAAAATGCTACCTTTCTGAAAAGATGCAAAAACATCCCGGTTAAGGCCAGCACATCCATATTATTCTTCAAGAAATATTAACTTTTTAGGAAAAGCTTGGAACCACTATTTGGCATGACCGTTTTTACTATACTGGTCTTAAGCCAGATAATTTAAAAGGAGAAAATAATGAACACTTATAATAATGGAAAAACAACTTCATCTAAAAGCCGTCACAATACAATGCCCTCAAACAATGGAAAGAAATCCATCCAAAGTGATCAGACTAACACTCGCCAACGTGCATCAAAGTCGGCGCGGAAGACAACAAAAAGTTAATTCCCTTAATTTCGTATAACACACAGAAAGAATTGGAATATCAACCTCCAATTCTTTCTCTTTTAGAGTTATTAAACGAAATCATAAAAAGAAAAATGATAGCCTCGCTCCATTTTCTCAAAAGATTTTATACCATGTCACATAGCTCTATGCGCTTATACATCAGACAGGTCCGCGGTAATTAGGACTCTCTCGTGTGATAGCAACATCATGTGTATGGCTTTCATGGAGTCCGGCATTGCTGATACGAACAAATGTCGCTTTTTCACGAAACTCTGCCAAATCCTTCGCTCCAACATAGCCCATTGAGGCACGCAATCCACCAGCAAGTTGATGTAAGACCGATGCTATAGGGCCTTTATAAGCTACTTGCCCCTCTACACCTTCAGGAACCAATTTAAGTTCATCACGCACTTCATCCTGGAAATAGCGATCTGCCGACCCCCTTGCCATAGCACCAACGGATCCCATACCGCGATAAGCCTTAAAAGATCGCCCTTGATAAAGATAAACTTCGCCAGGACTTTCATCTGTACCTGCTAAAAGAGAACCAATCATAGCAGCACAAGCCCCACCTGCTAAAGCTTTAGCAAAATCTCCAGAAGCTTTAATCCCGCCATCTGCAATCACAGGAATACCCGCTTTTTCAGCAACTTCAGCAGCACTCATAATCGCTGCAAGTTGTGGTACACCAACCCCTGCAACAATTCGTGTCGTGCAAATAGAACCAGGACCAATACCAACTTTTACCGCATCTGCACCACTATCAATTAACGCCTGTGTTGCTTGAGAAGTCGCTACATTACCAGCAATAACTGCTGGAGAACACGCCATTTTTTTAATTCGCTCAACGGTCTCTAACACACGTTGAGAATGCCCATGGGCTGTATCAATCACCAGTACATCAACACCTGCATCAATAAGTCGTTCAGCCCGTTCAATCCCATCATTCCCCACACTACTGGCAGCGCCAACACGCAAGCGCCCCTGAGAATCTTTGGCTGCATTTGGATTTAATTGTGCTTTTTCAATATCCTTAACTGTTATCAAACCAACACAGCGATTTTGGCCATCCACAACCAATAACTTTTCAATCCGGTGATGATGTAAAAGATATTTTGCCTCACTAAGTTGGACATTTTCATGCACAGTTATCAAATTTTCATGGGTCATTAATTCATAAATTTTTTGTTTTGGATCTGATGCAAAACGCACATCCCTATTCGTTAAAATGCCGACAAGCCGTCCCGCAGTCTCACCTTTAGCTCCATTTTCAACAACCGGAATACCCGAAATACTATGAGAACGCATCAAAGCTTTTGCTTCTTCAAGTGTTGCATCTGGCCCAATTGTCACTGGATTAACAACCATACCAGATTCAAACTTTTTTACCTGACGAACTTCTTCAGCTTGCTCTGTAGGAGACATATTACGATGAATAACACCAAGACCACCAGCTTGAGCCATAGCGATAGCCAAACGCGATTCTGTTACAGTATCCATCGCAGCAGAAAGCAACGGCAAATTTAGCGTGATATCAGCTGCAATACGCGTTCTCAAATCTACTTGACTAGGCATAACAAGAGAATGACCAGGCTGTAAAAGCACATCATCAAAAGTCAATGCCAATACACCTGTCGCCGTTTCAACAATCTTTGCCATAGCCAAATTCCTTTTATAATAAAACACCGCAAGTAGTTTGATACAACTGCGGTTCTCAGACGTTGTGGATTGGCAAGAAATTATGCCATGCCACAAAAAAAATGAAAAGAAAAATAATTTTTTAATATAGTTTATAAAATCTACAATTGTGATTCAATGGGTAACCAACTTATTATTTTCGCAAACACACGACGCCAAAAACTGCTTTCCGGCTCATAATCAAGGCTATGCTGTTTTTCATTTTCAATAAAATCCCAATAAATACGGTTATTATCAGCAAGACGGAGGTGATAACTCATTTCACCAGTTGTTTCTTCAGAAAAAAGCAAATCTAATCTTGCTGTAATTGGTGCACATTCAAAAAGGATACCCATTTCCGTATTCAGTGCAGCTGACCTGGGATCAAAGTTTAGAGAACCAATAAAAGCAGTTTTACGATCAACTAAAAAAGCTTTAGTATGTAAACTTGCCTTACTTGAACGAAAGAGTCGTAATCCGTGCATATTACCACCGGGTTTTAACTCATAAAGCTTAACACCACTTTTCAATAACGCTTTACGATACGGTACATAACCACCATGTGCCAGTGCCACATCAGTGGCCGCTAAGGAATTTGTAAGAATTTTGACATCAACACCCTTTGAAACCAAATTGCTCAAATTCTGCGTACCTACTCTACCTGGAACAAAATAAGGCGATGTAATTTGGACGGTTTTTTTCGCATCACCAATAACCTGTGAAAGTGCCTTCATAAGCCAATTTCCTGCTTTTTTGCGCAATGCTTTTTCCGGAGGGTCGGAGAGTACAACAACTTTATCTGCTAAAAATAACCGCTTTCCTACTTGGATAAAACAATCAAAATGAATATGTTCTTTGACATAGTCGAGATAAACTTTCGCAACCTTGGAATCACGAAATTTACGTAATTTATCCTTCCAATAGCCAAGATCGCTTGCACTTTTAGGGACAACCAAAGTATGAATTGGTAAAACGACAGCGCTATTCCAAAAGTCATCAAAAATGGTTTCCACCTTTTTAACCGAAGGACCAATTAACATCAAATCTAAATCTCGAAAATGGGATTCTTTACCAGCGTCAAAATAAGAATCGGCAAGATTACGCCCTCCTACAAAAGCTACTCGACCATCTACAATGAAAGCTTTATTATGCATCCTGCGCGTTACAGTAATTGCCCGCAATATAATCTCTAAACCACGGCGTAATCCCCCTTTTCGTGATCGGCCTGGATTAAACATTCTCACTTCAATATGTGGATGTTTGTCCAAGGCAATATAAGCTGGATCACGGGCTTGGGCATTAATATCGTCTAAAAGAAGGCGCACTCGAACACCACGATCAGCGGCCTCTACTATTTCACTTAATAATAAGCGCCCTGTTAAATCATCATCCCAAATATAATACATGAGATCGAGACTACGCCCAGCCTGTGCTGCTCCTATCGCACGAACACAAAACGCATCCAAATTACTAATGATGAGTGAAAGAGCATCTTTATCAATTCCTAGCCCATCTGTCTCCTCTGCCAATCGGCTTATGATACGGTCAAGCTTGGTTTCATCTTTCTTAATAGCCAATGCATAAGAACACACTCCCCTAGCGTTTTTCATAAAACGCCCATATGTGTAAATAGCCAACGTAGACGCAATAAAAAAAGATATGGTAAAACTGATAACAATCTCTAAAAAAGTCAAAGAAGACAAACTTTCTATTTTAAAGCTATCGCACCACTAGCGATACAAACCATAATATTTAAATAATGATCAAATCTTAATCATTACAATAGATAAAATGCCATCCCTTGCTTAAGAGAAAATAAACTTAGCTCAAATTATGAAAAATAAAAAAGAAGCATTAAAACTAAGTTTATTTTAATAAAATTAATACTTATTAAAATTTCAAATTATCCTCAATGCCTCATCTGCAGTATACAATACTTCTTTTAAAATCTCCCCTTCTACTGCTGATCTTAAAAGATCTTATAATTTTTCGAAGATTATACTTCTTAATAAATGGAGATTTATCACGGATTTTATTTTCGTTCTTGGTTTCTTATTGCTCTTAATGCTTCTATTTTTCGATAAAGCGTAGAGCGACCAATACGAAGACGGCGAGCAACCTCACTCATATGTCCCTTATAATGTTTTACTGCTTTCTCAATAATATCATATTCCATCTCTGCAAAAGTGCGCACATGCTCATCAGCGTTTAAAAATTGTATCGATTCTTGTTCATGATCTTCTTGAACATCGCTCTCAACAATATTTGGAACACCTATTAATGAATTTCCCATTAATTGAGGAAAATCCCGAACCGTTAACAAAGGCCCCTCACTGAGTAAAACCGCACGAAATAAAAAATTTTCAAGTTCGTTACGATTACCAGGCCAATCATACTGCATAAGCAATGAAAGAGCTGATCCTGCTAAACCATGTACATGCGATCGCCCTGTTTCAATGATAATGTGGTCAATCAAACGTTGTGTAAGCTCTGGAAAATCGTCTCTCAATTCCCGCAAAGCAGGAACACTGATTGATAATTGGGAAAGTTGTTCAAACAAACTGTGCGAAAAACAATCTTCTTTAACCAGATCTGAAAGCCGTGACGTTGAAATAGCCATGACACGAACAGAGAGGGGATTGTTCTTTGTAGCCTCATCCCTCTCTTGAAGATAGCGTGCAAAACGTTTTTGCTGTATAGGCTCAAGTCGATCAACATCATAAAGACACAGTGTTCCTCTTTCAAGAGAAGAAACCAGTGGCAAAAACTCTTGAAACCACTGGCGACTTTCTTCTTCTGGATCTATGAGAGCTGAACATTGAAAGCGAACAAAAGCCCCATTCGATAACAAACCCTCATGATGAATAATGCGAGCTAATGTTTCGCGACCAGTACCATTTTCACCTTCTATCAAAAGATTCTGTAATGAAGAGGCCGCACTCCTTGATTGTTCCAGAACTATCTGCATTGCCCTGCTTTTTATACAGAGATCCGAAAAACGCAAATGATTCTCATTTTTTCGCCGAGTATAATGAACCTCACGCTCCAATGCTGATAAAAGAGAAAGAGTATCCAAAGTAACCCTTAAGCGCAGTGGTGTAACTGGATAAATCCAATAATCAATAGCCCCTGCTGTTAAAGCCTTTTGGAGTAAATCTTGATTCTCTTTTTGTGCTATCACGACAATAGGAACAGAAACACCAGCAACCCTAATCATTTTAATCAAATCACCCACCCCCAAATCACTCATAGCAACATCAATGAGTGCAAGAATAATATTTTTACGTCTGTGTAAAAGATCAATCGTACGCAGGCCATTTTCTGCTTCAATGACACGGTGACCAAAACTTCGAAGCATAGCAGAAAGCTCTATACGTCTTCCATAATCTTCACTCGCAACAAGAATGGGACCAACCATAATTTTAATAATCTCCTTTGAGACTACTAAACGACTTAATGTAACAATTGTTGTAAACCATAAGAAATATTTCGCCTCTTGTGTTTATCTACAAATTTCATCAAGCTGCTAATTAAATACAACATTAAGGCATTTTTTTCCATTTTTTTACTTTTTCATTGATTTTTATCAAATTTTTTATCTTGACTCATAGAATAATTTAACAATGTTATAGATCTTAGAGAGCAGAGTAACATAAATAGAGTGAAACAAATGAAACACACCTACCGTACTTTATGTCTTATAATCATCGCTTTGATGTTAGGTGCCTGTAGCTTTTCACAACATTATGAGCAAAATATACAGGCTGGAATTGATGGTAAATGGGTTGATGAAAATGGTATTATTTCTTCTTTCCGTAGAGGTGTTTTTGAAACGCGTGCAGCAGATACAGAAGAAAAATTGTCAGAAGGTACCTATAATTATGTCAGTGCTCAACATATAGAAATTGAAATACGCTCCATTCTTCGTGGCACAATCTCTAAAGTTAGTTGTATAATGTCACAAGATGCAATGCAACTGTTCTGCTCATCATATACAGGATCACAGTTTTCTCTTAAGAGAAAATTTTAACATAATAAAAACTATGGGTTCTACAAGAAATGTGATAAATTTGCATATCAGGAGGTATCACCTCTCTTCCTGATCAAATTTCTTTTAAAATAGCAAAGATAATACAGTTCCTTATAGGTAACGTATTGATTATAATGATCGTTCATTATTTGCATATAAAATGAGAAAGCTGAATATCGTAGGATTTTTTTCATTCCAATCCTCTCCTATAGTGAATCAATCACAGCCATTCGCTTAGACCTTACAAGCGGGATTAGCGTGTGGATAAAAAATTCTTTAAAAAAGTAAGCATGCCTCTCATGAATGCTCTCCAGTACCAAAGGCTGCCGCAACCGAGCACTGATAAATAGTATGATGGTGCCAACTTGTTCCTTTACAAGCGTAATGAATTTACAACACAATGGCGTTCTGTTTTATGTAAGGAACGTACCCCCGTGAAGTAGAATTTGCAAACACCATAAAAAATGCAACCAGTTATCTTTTCCAAGAAATACTTATAAAGCTACTGCCTCATAAAATTTTATTTTTATTATTGTTGCAGCTGTTTTACTCTAAAATAAAACGCTCTCTGGTATGAGCGCTCCCACTTATGCAGCCCCAACGCGCAAAAGATCATGAAAATGAACAATACCTACCGGTTTCTTATTTTCAACTACGAAAAACGCACCAATATGATGATCATTAATAAATGCTGTTGCAGCACCAACCAGTGTATCTGGCTCCAGAATTTTAGGTTTTTTTGTCATCACTTCATCAACATTAAATTTTGATAAATCAAAATGCATGTTGCGTGCAAGATCACCATCAGTCACAATTCCGATTAATTCACCTTTTTGATTCACAACGCCAACACAACCAAAATGTTTTTCAACCAAAACATTCATTGCTTCAGTCATAGTTGTTCCCTGCGCAACTAAAGGAATACGATCTCCTTCATGCATGATGTTACGCACATATTTCAGACTTGCACCAAGAGAACCACCAGGATGATAAATTTTAAAATCCGTTGCAGTGAAACCACGCATTTCTAAAAGAGCAACAGCCAATGCATCTCCCATTGCTAATTGCATAATAGTTGAAGTTGTTGGAGCAAGCCCGTGAGGACAAGCTTCTTCTATCTTTGGCAACAAAAGGACAACATCAGCTTGTCGTCCTAATACAGAGTTTTCACCCGATGTCATGGCAATAAGTGGTATGCGAAAACGCGCAGCATGATTGATAATACCACTTAATTCTAAGGTTTCACCTGACCATGACAAAGCAAGAATAACATCATCAGAGCCAATCATACCAAGATCACCGTGATTAGCTTCTGCAGCGTGAACAAAAAAAGCAGGTGTTCCAGTGGAAGCTAAAGTTGCCGCAATTTTTGTACCTATATGCCCACTCTTGCCAAGACCTGTAATTACCACATGACCACTCGCATTTCTAATGGTTTGAACAGCCGTTTCAAAAGAGGAAGAAAGATTTCCGATAAGAGCTTCTTCAAGGACTTTAATTCCTTGTTTTTCACTCGCAAGCGTTTTAAGCGCTGAGGCAATGGCACCTTGCAAAGGCATATGAGAAGACTGTATTATCATGATCAAACTTGATAAATGAAATTAAACGAGAGATCTATATCATTTCTCAACTTTAATGATTTCTAGTAAATTTTTCAATGAAGCAGAAACTTCGCTATGCATATCAGCACGTGCTAAAGAAAATGCAACGTTGGCTTCAATAAAACCAGCTCTAGAACCACAATCAAATGTGCGCCCCTCTAACTGGAAACCAAAAAAATCCTGCTCCTTTGAAAGCCATACCATCGCGTCCGTTAATTGAATTTCGTTTCCTGCTCCTCGTTCTTGATTGGCAAGAATATTAAAAATTTCTGGTTGCAAAATATAACGCCCATTGATGTACAGATTTGAAGGTGCTGTTCCTTTTGTTGGTTTTTCTACCATTTTTGTGATTTTAAAACCGTTTGCAATCTGCTCGCCTTGTCCAACAATACCATATTTATGCGTCTCTTTCGGATCGCATTTTTGGACTGCTATAATATTTCCTCCACCAGTTTTCTCATAAAGATTAATCATTTCACAAAGACAGCTCTTTTTAGCTTGTATAAGCATATCTGGTAATAATAAAGCAAAAGGCTCACTCCCAACTAATTCGCGCGCGCACCAAAGAGCATGTCCTAATCCTAAAGGTTGCTGTTGCCGCGTGAAAGAAGTTGACCCTGGTGGAGGCTGTAAGGCGTGTAAATGTTCAAGTTCTTCCCTCTTGCCACGTTCGGCAAGCGTTGTATATAACTCAACTTGCGCATCAAAATAATCCTCAATGACTGCTTTGTTGCGTCCAGTAACAAAAATAAAATGTTCAATACCAGCTTCACGTGCTTCGTCTACAACATATTGAATGACAGGCTTATCAACAACCGTCAGCATCTCTTTAGGAACTGTTTTTGTTGCAGGAAGAAAACGTGTACCAAGACCAGCCACAGGAAATACTGCTTTCCGGATTTTACGCACTCTCACTCTCTTGCTCCTCATTCACCGTATCACTTTCTGATTTGCTTTAACATATGTTTTTACTAAATAGTAAAAAAGACATCTTATTGTTTTTATCGCCATTATAATGGACAAGAAAGAGATACAAGAGTATGCTAATTTATCACCAATCCTCCTAAATAAATAATCCGTTTTAGCCTTTCTTACTTGCTTGATAACATTTTTCAATAAGATCAAATACAAAATAAAGTTCTTGCACAACAAAATACTTGAATATTGAGGGGAATTTTAAAATGCACAACACGAAATCTAAAATTTTCTCTTCTGCAAAAAAATCAACAAATCAGAAGGCTTTTATTATAGGTTTAGTTACTCTCTTTTTTGCTTTTTTCACGTTTTCTACATCATTTTTACATGCTGATGGTGGTTTTAAACTTTGGATTAAAGAATTTAAAAAAACAGCTCTTGCTAATAATATTTCACCCTCTACGTTTGATCTGGCTTTTAAAGGTGTCAATGCAATTGATCCAGAGGTTTTAGAAAGAGCTGCATACCAACCAGAATTTGTTGATCCCTCATGGAATTATTTCGATAATCGTGTTCATGATATTGCAATTGTAGAAGGACAACGCCAAGCAAAAAAATGGCAAAAATGGCTTCCTCAAATTGAAAAACGTTTTGGTGTTGACCGCAATATCCTCCTTGCTATTTGGTCAATGGAAAGTAATTATGGAAAGATTTTAACAAATAAAGGTGTAATGCGTGATACTATTCGCTCCCTTGCAACCCTCGCCTATGCTGATAAAAAACGTGCCAAATACGCCCACGCGCAACTCATTGCTGCCATGAAAATTCTCCAACGTGGTGAAATTACACGTGTAAAACTTACTGGATCTTGGGCTGGTGCTATGGGGCATACGCAATTTATTCCAAGCAGTTATCTCGCTTATGCTATTGACATGGATGGAGATGGACGGCGCGATATTTGGACCTCTATTCCAGATGCTTTGGCTAGTGCTGCTAATCTTCTCCATATGAACGGTTGGCAGTCTAACCTTCCTTGGGGAGTAGAAGTTAAAGTGCCAAAAGGTAAAAACCTTCCAGCAAGTTGGCATTCCTTTGAGCAATGGGCGAAGTTAGGTGTAAAAAAGGCAAATGGGCAAGCTCTTTCTGCACTCTCTGAACAAGCAATATTAAAATATCCAGATGGACCAGAAGGCCCCATATTTTTAGTAACAAAAAACTTTTTTGTTCTCAAACGTTATAATAATGCAGATCGTTATGCTTTCGCTGTTGCTCTTCTTGCTCACCGTATTGCTGGACATCCTACATTAGTTCAAGATTGGCAACGACCATTTCCCTCTCTTACATTCCGTGAGCGTAAAGAATTGCAATCTCGCTTAACCAAACTTGGCTATTATAAAGGAGAAGTTGATGGAAAAATCGGTACTGCCTCTCGAAAAGCTATCAAAGCTTTTCAGCAGCGCCATAGCTTAACAGCAAATGGCTATCCAACCCATGATGTTCTCTCTTTGCTGAGAAAACAATAATCTGGAGCAAAATATTTGTCCTGTTTCCGCTCATTATACTTGATTTTCCTGTGTTTTTCTCTCTTTGCCGTGAGTGTCATACAACCATCTCCAAGTAAAGCTACGAATTTCTTTAAATGGTTGTACCAACATAACACACCCGAACAACAACCACCGCAAGTTATAGAACAAAAGATATATAAACCACAAAAAAAAAGTGTCGTAAGAAAACCCCAGCAACAGTTAAAAGGCGAAAATGCAAAACGTATTCTTGTCATAGGAGATTTTGTAGCTTCTGCTGTTGCTGATGCACTCAAAAAGCTTTTTACCGAGAATAGTGATGTTATCATCATAAATGATACAGTACCAGCTTCTGGTTTGGTTAGAACTGATCATATTTCTTGGAAAAATAATATTTCTGAACGCATTGATAAAAATAAACCTGATGCTATTGTCATGGTGATCGGCGCGAATGATAATCAACCAATCACAACATCTTATGGCATATTTAATACGGTTCAGACAGAATGGCTCAACATCTATAAACAGAAAATTAGCGAAATTGTTGAAAGTCTTCATAGTTCGGGAAAACCATGGATATGGATGGGGCAACCTGCTTTTGGCAATGATACCTTGACACAAAAAATGAAAATTTTTAATGCGCTCTATAAACAAAAAACAGAAGAAGCAGGAGGATATTTCATTGATATTTGGAGCGGCTTTACTGATGAACAGGGGCAATTTTCTTTTTCAAGCTATGATACAGATGGAAAAGTCGTTAGATTGCGCACACCTAATGGTATCAATTTTACCACTGCAGGAAAAAGAAAACTTGCTTCTTATTTAGAAAAACAATTAGAAAATATCTTAAGTTTTCATACATCTTCCCACGAAAGTCTAATTTTAAATAATACCAATGTTCCAAAGCTTATACAACAGCTGGACAATATTGTCCGCCAACCGCCAATGAGCCTCGATAACATCGCGCAACAAAATACCCACCTCGTGGGCAAAATAGAGCCAAGTTTCATACAAAAATCGTGGTCACCTCCCAATGGTCATCAGAGAGACCGCGCTGATAATTTTTCTTTCCCCTAATGTTTTTTAAAATAGAGAATCTTCGCTTTTTTCAAAGACTAAAATCTTTTTTTCATATGTCTTTGATGGAATAACAATTTGCATAAATTTCATTGGCTAGAAAAAATAACGGCATGGCTCCCACCATACCGTTCTCTTCTCTATAGTCCACGTTTTTTAATCATCGCTTCTGGTGAAGGCAGCCGTCCGCGAAAAGCTTTATAGAGTTCTTCTGGATCGCGGCTTCCCCCAGCAGAATAGATAAAACGCTTTAAGCGATCAGCAAGTTCTGAATTAAAAACATCATGCACTTCTTCAAAAGCCTGAAAAGCATCAGCATCAAGCACTTCTGACCACAGATAAGAATAGTAACCAGCAGCATAACCATCTCCTGAAAATATATGCATAAAATGAGGTGGACGATGACGCATGATAATTGCACTAGGCATTTGTAATTTTTCTAACTCCTGATGCTCAAATATAGTTGGATCCGGTATGGTTTTTCCTTGGTGAAAAGCCATGTCCATGAGAGCAGATGAGGTAAATTCAACCGCAGAAAAACCAGCATTAAATGTCTGTGCCAATAAAACTTTATCCATCAGTGTTTGTGGCATGGGAAGCCCTGTTTTTGTATGTGTAGCATAAGACTTTAAGACCTCCGGTACAGTTAACCAATGTTCGTAAAGTTGAGAAGGAAGTTCAACAAAATCACGTGCAACCGATGTTCCCGCAACAGACGGCCATGTTATATCAGACAGCAAACCATGTAATGCATGACCAAATTCGTGGAAAAGTGTGTGCGCATCATCAAGGGATAAAAGAGCAATCCCTCCTTTGAGGGGCTTCGCAAAATTACAAATATTGTAGATAATAGGCTTTTGTCCACCATCCAATTTATGCTGTGATTGCAAACTGCTCATCCATGCCCCAGACCGTTTTGATGAACGCGCAAAATAATCACCAATGAAATGTCCAAGCACATTTCCATCAGATTTTTTTACTTCCCACAAACGTGCATCAGGATGCCAAAGTGTAACAGCGCTTTTTTCTTCAAAGGTAATACCAAACAGCTTTTCTGCCACACCAAAAGCTGCTTCAATCATGCGATCAAGCTGAAAGTAATATTTAATTTCAGAGCCATCGAAAGAAAATTTTTCAGAGCGAAGTTTTTCAGCGTAATAACGCCAATCCCAAGCCTCTAAAGTGTCATTGCTGCCCTGATTATTTGCAAAATTTTGCAATTCAATCTGCTCGACCGCAGCCTTAGCTCTCGCCCGTTCCCATATAGGTGTAAGCAAATCCATAACCGCATCAACATTTTTGGCCATGGTATTATCGAGTTTCAAATCTGCAAAAGAATTATATCCTAGTAATTTAGCCTTTTCATCTCGAAGTGAAACGATCTCTACAATAATCGCTCGATTATTGTTTTCATTCTCATTTTCACCACGTTTGGCCCAAGCTTGAAATGCAATCTCACGCAAATCACGACGATGAGAGAATTTCAAAAATGGCTCAACAATTGAACGTGCCAATGTTAATGCATATGCATCTTCATTGCCTCTTTCACGCGCAATTTCATTCATTGAAGCAATGAGATCATCAGGTAAACCAGATAAATCCGTTTGTTTTAAAAATAAAATCCATTCAGCTTCATCTTTTAAGACATTCTGACCAAAAGTAGCATTTAGAAAAGCAAGTCTTTCATTAATTTCAGTAAGCCGTTTCTGACCTTTTTCATCCAGTTTTGCACCATTACAAACAAACTTTTTCCACCATAATTCAAGCACACGTGTTGTTTCACTATCATACATGCCTTGCTGCGATTGTTGATAAAGTATGTCTATTTTTGCAAATATCCGCGCATCCAGCATTATTTTTGAAGAATAACGAGAAAGCTTTACAACAAACTCTTGTTCTAACTGTTGAATGAAAGCGTTACTATGGGCTCCCGTGCGCAAGAAAAATATTGAACATACACAACTGAGCGCTTTACCAGCAAGCTCAAAAGGCTGCAAAAAATTCTCAAGCGTTGGTGTTTCTTGCACCGTTGCAATCGTCTCCAACTCTGCTTCTGCTTCTTGAAGTGCCTGTTCAAAAGCAGGTTTAAAATCTTCATCACTTATTAAAGAAAAATCAGGAAGCCCTGCAAATCCCTTCCAATCCAATACTGCCGCTTTTGTCATAATATGACCTATCTCCAATTATAAATTTAACGTATAATTATCGCCTTTACGATACAAATTGATCATACACTAAAAATGATGACTATGCTTTAAAATGCCTTTTAGACCACTATTGTAGGAGTAAAAATAAAGGATATCTTCAACACTGGGAAATAAACAAAAATAAGAATCCCTCCCTATTTGATTCATGAAATTGTTTATAACATGCGATCTATCCTTGACTTTATTTTAAATATTAACAATTGGGAGAATATAATTAGGAGGGGCTTTTCTTCAATCTTCCACAACTTTTGTTTTATCTTGAACCATGATTTAAAATTATAATTCTTTAACCTTTCAGAAGGTACTTTATTATGACTGAAATTAAAACGACCTTCGACTTTAAAAACTCTTCTCCTGAAGCTCTTGCCGAAGAATTACAAAATCATCATTTTGCTGACTCTATTGATATCATTAATGATCTCGATATCATGGAACGCGTAGCTATCTTAAGCCTTTTACCTCTTGATTATGCAATTGAACTCTTTGACAAACCAGAACTTGAACAACCAGCTGCTATTCTTGAACTTCTTCCTGTTAATCGTTCTGTTGAAATTCTTGATGGCATGTCTGCTGACGCTGCCGCCGATGTCTTTCAAGAAATGGACAAAGAAACCCGCACGCGGCTTTATGCCTTGCTCAAACCTTTAACGCGTTCTGAAATCAAAAAACTGACCAGTTACCCTGATCATACAGCAGGCGCATTGATGACCACAGAGTTTATAGCTATCCCCGCAAACTGGACCGTAAAAAAAACTCTGAATCATATTCGTGATGTCGAACGAACACGTGAAACAGTTTATACAAGCTATGTCATTGATCCCAAAACAGGCACTCTTCTCAAAGCTGTTTCCCTACGTAATCTTATCCTTGCTTCTCCTGATGAGCAAATTCTCAACGTTTACACACATGACACCCCCATTACAATATCTCCCTTTACACATCATGAAGATATTGCACGTCTTTTTCAGCGCCATGATCTTCTCTCTGTACCGGTGATTGATGATGATAATCATGTCATCGGGATTGTCACGGTCGATGACGTCCTTGATACAATGGTTGATGAAATGAGTGAAGATGCTTATAAATTTGCAGGGATGGAAGCTCTTGATAAGCCCTATATGCAGATCAATTTTTTAGGAATGATGAAAAAACGGGGCGGCTGGCTCGCATTACTTTTTCTTGGTGAAATGCTAACAGCAAGCGCTATGCAATATTTCGAAACAGAACTTGAAAAAGCCATTACTCTCACACTCTTTATTCCCCTCATTATGAGTTCGGGAGGAAACTCTGGATCGCAAGCAACATCCCTTATTATTCGCGCATTAGCTCTACGTGAACTCACACTCAAAGACTGGTGGAAAATTATCATTCGTGAAATTCCAGCAGGGATATCTCTTGGCCTTTTACTGGGAATTATTGGAATGATGCGTATTGCTCTTTGGCAACAACTTGGTATCTACAACTACGGTGAACATTGGATTTTTATTGCCATAACAGTAGGCGCAGCTTTAGTTGGAATTGTCACCTTCGGTTCTTTATCCGGCTCCATGCTTCCCTTTATCCTGAAAGGCTTTGGATTTGATCCAGCAAGTGCTTCTGCACCTCTTGTAGCAACTTTAGTGGATGTGATGGGAATCGTAATCTATTTTTCTGTTGCCTCCCTTATCTTGTCTGGAACTCTGCTCTAACATGAAAAGTAAAAGTCTTATAAAATCTAAGATCTCTTCATTAGATAATAGATTGATTGATAATTTATCGTTTTACAACTTGAATGAGAAACTTCAATAAAACAAGTTTCTGTTATTTTAAACCTGTCTTATTACAAAACATAAAAAGCCTATTCGCTTGCACATCATAAGAAGAGGTAACATGTAAAATAAAAACTGTTTGAGAAAAAAGTAAATGCCTCTCATCTACCATATCACTACAATAGCAGTTGGCAATATTAAGAGCCAAAACTAACATATGAATGCTAGCTTATGCCTTGAATAAATTAAAGCTGCTAGTAGCAATGATCTTGCGTCATATCTTTCATAAGTAGTGTTATAAATAGCTTTAGATTGATATATCAATAAGCTGTAGAGTGATATATTGCTCTTTATAAAGGGCATGATACATGAAGCAATATCTTAACTTGTAAGCCATAAACAACGCATATTCACCCAAGCTCTTTGATCTTATTGTATTGTTTCAAACATTCCATCGTTCAGAGACTAAAAAATTATTCAATGATAACTCAAAATAAGCATGACTTGTTTAAATACAAGAGTAGCTGTGTCATAGGAAATAGATAAATATAAGGCTAGCTTATAGTTTCAAACAGACTAGAAATATGCTTAATAGACTTTACTTTGATGATATTCACGGATAACATGAGAAAATGAAAATGAATCTAAGTAAAGAATTTTCTGGAAGTATGGTTGTATATTAATAATATAATACACTGCGTAAGCTTCACTATTTAAAAGATATTATGATAAATAACTTTGAAAAATGCGACGCTGAATTAAGGAAAAATGATAAAAAAAGACAAATAAATATCCTCATTCTCATTTAGCAGAGAAAAATGGAACTATGCCCAAAACACTGAGCTCTTTCAATCGTTATCCAAAGCATACCACTATATTGTGTCTCAATGTTTATTTATAAGCAAAAGTGCAATGACACATTTTGCTTATAGAAAGAGCAAATGACATTATTTATTTTCTGAGTGCATCCTTCATACAAAATGTTCATATATTAAAAAATTTTTGATAACACTCTTCTAGGCTAACAGAACATGAGAAACTTTTGCAAACACTTTGCTATAAAAATATTTCCTCTCTTCCAAAATTATAAAAAAACATGTAAAAGGTTCTGTAATAGTAAGGTAAAGGACGCAAAGGCGTTGCCTCAAGTGAAATTTCATTAAACGAAAAGAAGAAAATTTATGCAATTGCGCAATATCGCCATCATTGCCCATGTTGACCATGGCAAAACAACGCTCGTAGACGAGCTTCTCAAGCAATCAGGAAACTTTCGTGATAATCAGCGTACCAGTGAACGTATGATGGATTCAAACGATATTGAAAAAGAACGCGGAATTACAATTTTAGCAAAAGTAACATCCGTTGTTTGGAAAGATACTCGGATTAACATTGTTGATACACCAGGACACGCTGATTTTGGTGGAGAAGTTGAACGTATTTTGAATATGGTAGATGGGGCAATTGTCCTTGTTGATGCCGCTGAAGGTCCAATGCCGCAAACAAAATTTGTCGTTGGCAAAGCATTGAAAGTCGGTTTACGCCCCATTGTTGCTATCAATAAAATTGACCGAGCTGATGCCCGTGCTGATGAAGTTATCAATGAAGTTTTTGACCTTTTCGCTGCTCTTGATGCAAGTGATGAACAGCTTGATTTTCCTATCCTTTATGGATCGGGTCGCGATGGTTGGATGGCTGAAACTCCCGAAGGGCCAAAAGATCAAGGACTTGGTCCTTTGTTTGATCTTGTAACCCGCCATGTTCCTGCGCCTCATGTAGCAGAAGGACCATTCCGTATGATTGGAACTATTCTTGAAGCGGATCCATTTTTGGGGCGGATTATTACAGGCCGTATTCATTCAGGCACTATAAAATCCAATCAAAGTGTGAAAGTTCTTGGGCAAGATGGAAAGCTTTTAGAAACGGGGCGTATTTCAAAAATTTTGGCATTTCGTGGGTTGGAACGGCAACCTATTGAAGAAAGTAGTGCTGGTGACATTGTAGCAATTGCAGGCTTACAAAAAGGTACCGTTGCTGATACCTTCTGTGATCTCGCGGTCAATGAACCTCTTACTGCTCAACCAATTGATCCTCCCACTGTTACGATGAGCTTTCTTGTCAATGATAGCCCTCTTGCTGGAACTGAAGGCGATAAAGTAACAAGCCGTGTTATCCGTGATCGTTTGTTTAAAGAAGCAGAAGGGAATGTAGCCCTTAAAATTGAAGAATCAGCCGATAAAGATTCCTTCTACGTTTCAGGACGGGGAGAATTGCAACTTGCCGTTCTCATTGAAAATATGCGCCGTGAAGGGTTTGAACTGAGTGTTTCTCGTCCACGGGTTGTTATGCAAAAAGATGAAAACGGAACAACTCTTGAACCAATCGAGGAAGTTGTCATTGATGTTGACGAAGAATATTCTGGAACTGTCGTTCAAAAAATGTCTGAACGTAAGGCTGAAATGGTTGAATTACGCCCCTCTGGAGGAAATCGTGTCCGTCTTGTCTTTTATGCACCAACGCGAGGGCTTATTGGCTACCAATCGGAACTTTTAACGGATACACGCGGTACAGCTATTATGAATCGTCTTTTCCATGCCTATGAGCCTTACAAAGGAGACATTAGTGGTCGTGTCAATGGTGTGATGATTTCAAATGATAATGGTGAATCCGTCGCTTATGCTCTTTTTAATCTTGAAGATCGTGGGCCTATGATCATTGATGCCGGTGTTAAAGTCTATCAAGGCATGATTATTGGTATCCACTCACGGGATAATGACTTAGAAGTGAATGTGTTAAAAGGAAAAAAGCTCACCAACATGCGTGCTTCTGGAAAAGATGAAGCCGTAAAATTAACGCCTCCTCTTAAAATGACATTAGAACGTGCTCTATCGTGGATACAAGATGATGAACTTGTGGAGGTAACTCCTAAAAGTATTCGTCTTCGTAAACTTTATCTAGATCCTAATGAACGCAAACGTTTTGAAAAAACACGTGCATCAATTTCAAACTAATTTCATAACTTCTTCGGTCAAATATTTTATGAGACCTCACTTCCTCACACTCTGGAAAGGATATTTACATGAATATTAAAGAAATCCCCGTTGGTAAAAATCCACCACAAGACATCAATGTTATTGTAGAAGTTTCTCTTGGTGGACAACCAATAAAGTATGAGATGGACAAAAAATCGGGAGCATTATTTGTTGACCGTTTTCTTCATACATCAATGGTTTATCCTGGAAATTATGGTTTTGTCCCCCATACCCTTTCAGATGATGGTGATCCCATTGACGTTCTTATTTGTAATACGCGTCCACTCCTTCCTGGTTGTGTTATTAATGTTTGCCCCATCGGAGCCCTGATTATGGAAGATGATGGGGGTAAAGATGAAAAAATTATTGCTGTCCCTACCCCAAAATTAACAAAACGTTATCTTAATATCCATGACTATACAGATCTTCCCGAAATTACACTCAAACAAATTGAACATTTCTTTGCCCATTACAAAGATCTTGAACCTGGAAAATGGGCTAAAATTGAAGGTTGGCGGGATAAAAATTTTGCGTGTGAACTGATTAAGCAAGCCATTGAGCGTCATGAAAATTTATGATTTCTTCAAAAATAAAAGCCTGTTTTTTCAATGGGCTGTTATTTTGAGGTGTAATCACCTAAAGATTGCCATATTTGTTTTAGCTCTTCTAAGTGTCTTGAAAAATAGAGTTGTTTGTAACGGGATGTTGCGCCATTTTTAAGCGAAATACAAGCAGATGGAATTTTCCATTGCTTCGTTAAAAATTTGATGAGTGCTTTATTTGCTTTTCCATCTTCAGGAACAGCACGCAAGCGTATAACCAAATACTGCTTTCCATTATCTCTACATTCAACACCCATTATGCGATCTACAGACGATTTTGGAATGAGATATACAAATAAAATTAAACCATTCGTGTCAAATCGATAAAACATTTTTATTCATCTCATGCAATATCTTTACAGATACATATCTGTGTAAACCCGCCACATAAACATACGAATAAAATAAATAATGATAAACACTACAACAGGTGAAATATCAATTGTTCCAAGATTTGGCAAAAACTGCCGAATACGGCTTAAAACTGGTTCTGTCAAGCGATGCAAAAAGCTTCCTATTAAAACAACAAAGCGATTTCGTGCATTTACGATGTTAAATGCATAAAGCCAAGAAAAAATGACATTTGCGATTAAAATATCAATATAAATATCTAAAATAAGATCAATCACTTGAAGCAATGCATAAACCATGCCTTATCCTTTTTTCTACTCAAGAAAGAGAAGATCTTATAGAGAACTTTCATTAAAATGAGCTTATTTATTAAACAATGTTTTTATACTCCAACATTTTTTCTACAAATTAAAGTATCTAAACATCTCAATTCTTCACTTCTATAATAATAATGAAACTCATAATCGGAATAAAAAATAACTTACCAAAATAAAAGCAACGGAAAACATTCTGAGAATCTCCAAAAGACTTTGAAAATCTCTTCTATAACAACACTGTTATTTTAAGCGTAAGCTTATTACAAAAAACGCTCAGGCTAAAAACGGCCTTAAAAGGCCGCCTTTTTTATATTCCATAGAATTATTTCTGCAAAGCAGACAAACGATTAAGAGCATTACTAAAACCATTCAGTTGAACGAACAAATCATTCAAAGGTGGTTCGCCTGGAGCAGCAATCGTCATAGCTAGCTTCAAATGCTTTCCAGAGCGTAAAGCTGCTACATGATTTTTGTCAAAAACTATTGGAACAATACAACCTGCTGGTACACAAGTGCGAATACCGGTCTCGATAACAGCTTTCCCTTCATCGACTTGTAAACGAACAGGCTTAGAGACTAAAATACCAAAAGGAACCGTTAAATTACCAGATACCACACCATCAGCATTAAGCATAACGTTCATAGCCACAACCACGCGACCTTGATCATTCACTTCCTGACGGCCCATAAAACAAATCTTCTTACCTTCCTGTATACCGCAGCTAATGCTCCACAAGCCATAGGTCTCAGTCAAAGAAGAAGCACCATTTGGTAAAGTCGCTGCTGCTGGTTTAGTCGCAGCTGGCTTTGAATCTGATGCAAATGCAACAGAAGAAATACTCAAGAGAGTAAAAACTATAAGTAAATTAAATAACTTTTTCATCTTATATTCCAGTTCTTTACATAAAAGAGAAACATTTTTGTTATTATGTTAATGACTATACATAATATCAAGCATCCTCATAAAAAAAGAGCTTGCTATCATTATATAGCTTTTATATTCCTCTAAGGCTACTGCGAAATTCGTTGACAACTTGCATATAAACACGCTTTTTAAAAGAAACCACAATCGAGGGAAGGTTTTCCAAATCAGCCCATTTCCACTGGTCGAATTCTGCTTTATGACCATTTGGTGGAGGGTTTATAGCGATTTCATGTTGATCTCCTGTAAACTGAAAAGCAAACCATTTTTGTATTTGTCCACGATATTTATTGTTTAATGTACAGCCAACAAGTTCTTGTGGAAAATCATAATGGAACCAATCCTGTGCTTCCTTAATCAACTTTATAGATCGGATTCCCGTTTCTTCGTAAAGTTCACGACATGCTGCATCAAATGGTTCTTCATTCTCATCTATCCCCCCTTGAGGAAGCTGCCACCGATGAGACATATCAGTATCGGTATGAGCGCATGTCATTAAACGGCGCCCAACCCAAACTTCACCCACATGATTAAAGACAACAATCCCCACAGATTTTCTATAAGGAAGAGCCTTTACATTAACCACCGCATTCATTCAATTACCTCCCAAATGCATAAACTGTACACACCTTTTCTACTTTAAAACATCCTTATTGGAATCTGGTGGAAATGCTGCATTTGCCATTTCACCTCGTAACAGCTTATAAGCCTCATGTAATTGAACATCATCTTTGGGATCTTGTGGAACAAACGCAGCTGAGCCAGAACCTTTATTATTTTCTCGTTTTCCTTTGATATGCCCTTGTAATGCAGATTCACCAACCTTTACGTCATAACCTTTATATTTTTCAGGAAGTGGTTGCTCTACAATAATATCAGGTGTAATCCCTGTGCCTTGAATTGAGGTGCCGGACGGAGTGTAATAAAGTGCTGTTGTTAAGCGTAAAGCACCATTTTCACCCAAGGGGATAATTGTTTGGACAGATCCCTTACCAAAAGATTGTGTTCCTAAAATTGTTGCACGACGATGATCTTGCAATGCACCTGCAACAATTTCAGAAGCACTTGCCGAACCACCATTAATAAGTACAATGAGAGGCTTTCCATTGATGATATCTCCTGGTTTAGCATCAAATCTTGTCACATCACTCTTTTTACGCCCACGGGTCGATACAATCTCACCTTTATTGAGAAAAGCACTCGAAACATTTACTGCTTGGTCTAAAAGACCACCGGGATTAAGCCGTAAATCAAGAACATACCCCTTTAATTTATCTTGAGGAATTTTAGATTGGATATCTTTAATTGCAGCCTGAAGATTACCAAAAGTTTGCTCAGAAAACTGAATAATCCTTACATAACCAATATCGTTCTCAACACGATATTTTACCGCTTTCACTTTGATGATATCACGAACAACTTTAATTTCGAGTGGCTTATCAACACCAGAACGAATAATTGTCAACATAATTGGTGTGCCAGGCGCACCCCGCATCTTATTAACAGCTTCATTCAATGTATAACCATTAGTTTGTACACCATCAATTTTTGAAATGAGATCTCCTGCTAAAATCCCTGCTTTTGAAGCAGGTGTATCATCCATTGGAGAAACAACTTTAATTAAATTTTTCTCCATGGTAACTTCAATACCAAGACCTCCAAATTCTCCTTTCGTAGAATCCCGCATTTCTTTGGCTTCTTGCGCATTCATATAAGATGAATGGGGGTCAAGTGATGTGAGCATCCCATTGACAGCATTTTCAATAAGTTTTTTATCATTTGGAACCGTAACGTACTGCATACGTACTCGTTCGAAAATATCGCCAAATAGAGCCAGCTCTTTATATACATCATTATATACATCATTTTCATTATTCGCAGCAACAGACTGCACCATAATCATTGAACTGGCGCCGAGCAATACCCCAGCGACCAAAAGAATAACTTTACGAATCATTTTGGTTCCTTCTCGTTTTTTTCAGTCCGCCACCAAGGAGTTGGATTTACAGGCTTCCCCTGCTTTCTAAACTCAATGTAAAGCATTGGAACAGTTTTGCCTATATCCAATGCAACACTGTTCGCAATAAATTGCATTCCCATTGTGCCAAGAGGTTCACCTGCAAGAACAAACTGCCCCTGAGTGACATTAATTCTCGACATTCCAGTCAGAACAATATGATAACCATTCCCAACATTGAGAATAATTAACTGTCCGTAAGAACGAAATGGTCCAGCAAAAGCAACAAGAGCATCAGCAGGAGATATAACAACTGCAGCTTCTTCTGTTTCAACCATTTCACCAAAGCGTGTAATCTGCGAACTTTTGTGTACATGCCGAACTTTTGTTCCTACAACAGGAAAAAGCAAAGAGCCTTTTCGGCTTTCAAAATTGTTTTGCTCTAACAATTGTAAATTTTTCCGTACCTGTATGGATGTATCAAAACTCAGTTTTGATTGACGGTCAAGTTCTACAATCAATTCTTCCAAAGACTGCGCTTTTTTAGCTAGAACAATACTGTTTTGTTGCTGTTGTGTAAGTTCCTCTTCTGACTTTTTTTGTAATTTGGCTTTTTCTTCTAACAAAAGCTTTAAACGTTTTCTCTGCTCTGCTTGATTTTGCATTTTGGTTTTTAAGGCTGCATATTCCGCAGCAATTGAATTACTCAAAGTGGTCAATTCCTTGAGACTCTCTGTCAAGTCCCTTGTTTTCTCTTGCATCTGAGGTACGACAGCCCCTAATAAAATAGAACTCCGTACAGAAGCTAACGCATCCTCAGGTTGCACCATAAGAGCAGGAGGAGGCTTTAACCCCATACGTTCTAAGATAGCGAGAACTTCTGCAAATTCAGCACGACGATTTTTTAAACTTTGATGAATTTGTGCCCGCTTTTCTATCATCTTTTTTAACTTTTTTTCCCTTTCAGCAATATCATTTGCTATCGCACGTTCTAATTTAGCAGTTTTTATGAGTGCATCCCTTAAAGCATGTTGATCTTTCTTTAAATGCTCAACTTGACGTGTAAGAAAAGTAACACGTTCACGCGAGATGGAAATATTTTGGCGAATTTCTACCAACTCTTTATGTGCTGTCTCTACACTTCTTATGCTATCCTCAGCATGTAAGATAGAACAGCAAAAAAACATACTCAAGAACAGTACGACAAATATCACACATTCCTCATATAAACATCGCATTTTTCTATGAAGAAGCTTCTTCATTTGCCCAACCATTAAGCATCATCGCATAAACTAGCGATGCTTTAAATGATGTCCGCTAAAACAATATTAATAAATACATAAATAAGTGCTAAAAATCGCATAAAAATTTTAAGCCCTATGATAAGGATGATTAGTTGCAATCGTTACAGCACGATAAAGCTGTTCTGTAAGGAGTATACGGGCAATTTGATGTGGCCATGTCATAAAACCAAAAGACAACAGAAAATCAGCACGACTTCTTATCTGTTCATTATGTCCATCAGGACCTCCTAAAGCAATTACGAGATCACGGATGCCTTCATCACGATAAAATCCCAGTTTTTCAGCAAAAGCAGATGATGAAATTGACTTTCCACGCTCATCCAATACAATTAACCGACACTTTTCAGGGAGGAACTCGATAAGCTTTCTTCCTTCTTCTTCCATACGCTGGTATGCTGTTTGAGCACGACTTTCTGATATTTCTTGTAGTTTTTTTAAATGAAATCCTACTGCTCCACAACTTTTAGAAAAACGATCCAAATAATGATCAACTAATTTATGTTCTGCTCCCTTTTTCATACGCCCAACAGCAAAAATAGAAATTTGCATGTTAATGATCTCCAACGAGAACCGATTTTGTATTGTTGAAATCTGGAGTAAGCCACATTTTTTCTAGATTGTAAAAGAGACGAATTTCCGGACGAAAAAGATGAACAATAATATCACCTGTATCAATCAATACCCAATCACCTCCGGCCAGCCCTTCTACATTTGCAAAGCCGCATTTTTTGTCTTTCCAAGTACGTAACAAATGATCAGCAACAGCAGAGACATGACGCTTTGAATTTGCTGAAGCTATAACTATGTAATCAGCTAAAGACGACTTCCCCTGAATATCAATGGAGACAATATCTTCTGCTTTTGTATCCTCTAAACTCTTGAGAATAATTTTGAGACCATCTCTCACAGAAAAGACTTTTTTTTCTGCGCGTGATGCAATACCGTGAAAGTGTTTTTCTATTAGGTTTTCCAGACCAATATCCTTTCTTATCATTTAAAGTATAAAAGGAACTTCTTCTTAAAAAAAGAAGTGAGAATCCCCCATACTCCTCCTTGTCCTTTAGAACAAAGATCTTCACTCCTCCACCAATCTATCATAAGATTGGTTCAGATTTGCTCTCCCTCTTAAGCTCCTTGATGGCTTCACTTTATAAGCTTATTATAAGCTTAACTAAACAAGCCCTACCTTGAATGTCCCATTTAATTTCACTCTTTTACACTTAATTGATGCAAAATAAAATTGAAATTATACATAGGCATCACTGTATTTTTACATGCATCAATAGAATTTATATCACTATCCTGAAGAGCAGTATTTTATGACATTTAAAATAAAATGTTCAAGAAAAATTGTTCTTCTTTAAACGAAGATTCGTTGAAGACTCAAAAGACAAAGGCCCATGCAAATAACTCCAAACTGGTGGTTTCATAAAAGGTAATCGTCTACTTTCTCTCTCATCTAAACGAAAAGAACGATAAATATGTGCCACAGGAGAAGAGAGTGCTGACATATGCACAAAAGGACGATCAATAACCGCAAGAGGAAGCATAGAGATGATATCATGCCATCGATACCAATGATGAATCGTGGCAAAACTATCTGCACCTATAATCCATACAAAACGGACACCTCGATAATGCGTCAGAATATGAGAAATCGTATCCACGGATACTTTACTGCCTATCGTCTGCTCAAAACCGGTTACACGAATCTTTGGATGATCAACCAATTGAACGCAGAGCTGCATTCTCTCTTCTAAAGAGAGTAAGTGTGTACGATCTTTTAAGGGATTTTGTGGTGTTACCATCCACCATAATTGATCAAGATGCAACCGCCGAATTGCAATTTTTGCAACAAGAAGATGTCCCTCATGGGGTGGATTAAAAGACCCCCCAAAAAGCCCCACAACATTGGACCTTTCAACATGGGGCATACGATCTTTCCACGGGAAAAAAAGCTGTTTCAAGATCTAACCTGTCCATTTCCCCTAATATGGTACTGAAATGATGTGAGTTGTTCAACACCTATAGGACCACGCGCATGCATTTTTCCCGTGGCAATACCAATTTCCGCCCCAAAACCAAACTCACCTCCATCAGCAAATTGGGTAGATGCGTTATGAAGCAAAATAGCTGAATCTAAATGATTAAAAAATTTTTCCACCATTTCTTTATCCTCAGCAATAATCGATTCCGTATGTCCTGATGAATAACGCTTGATATGAGCAATGGCTCCCTCAATACCTTCAACTGTTTTGACAGAAAGAATGGCATCAAGATATTCGTATGACCAATCTTCTTCACAGGCTAATTTGAAACTTGGCATAAGAGAAAGAATATCTTCTGTTGCGCGAATTTCACACCCTTTCTCCTGCAAATCTGTGAGAACAGGAAGAAACTTTTTTAATGCTTTACGGTCAATAAGAACTGTTTCAACAGCGCCACATATACCTGTTCGCCGCAACTTTGCATTTAAAACAATCTTGCGCGCCATCTCTAAATCTGCTGATTGATCAATATAAATATGACAAAGCCCCTCTAAATGTGCAAAAGTTGGAACACGTGCATCAGACTGAACGCGTGCAACGAGGTTTTTTCCACCACGAGGCACAATTACATCAATCATACCATCAAGCCCTTTGAGCATTTCTCCAACGGCATCACGATCTCTCGTTCCAACCATTTGAATGGCATCTTTAGGAAAACCAGCTTCCTCTAATCCTCTCACCAACGCACAATGAAGTGCATGGGCAGAATAAAAACTATCCGAACCACCACGTAAAATTGCAGCATTTCCTGCCTTTAAACACAAAGCGCTTGCATCAATTGTAACATTTGGTCGACTTTCGTAAATAATGCCAATCACACCAAGAGGTGTCCGGACACGGCTAATATGAAGCCCATTGGGACGTATCCATTCACTCATCACTTGTCCAATAGGATCAGGCAAATGAACAATTTGGTGGACACTTTCTATAATTGCACGCAAACGCGACTCATCTAATTTAAGTCTATCAACCATTGCTGCCTTCAAATTATTTTGAGCAGCATTTTCTAAATCCTGACAATTTGCCTGTAAAATTTCAGCGGATTGAGCTTCTAAACTTAAAGCTATCATTTCTAACGCTTTGTTTTTTTGTTCAGAAGACATAACAGCCAATGCCGCAGCAGCATGGCGCGCTTTTCGCCCCATGTCCTTCATTTGTTCTTTTAAAGCCATCGTATTATCCACTTTGTTAAAACATAAAGAAGATAAAAGATAACTTTTTTAAGCAGAATCGGTCAAGCAGCGTAAAACCATATCATTGCGATGTACCATAGCAGAGCGTGCCTCATAACCTAAGATAAATTCAATTTCTTCACTTTTACGCCCCATAATGCGGACAACTTCATCTTTGCCATAATTCACAAGTCCACGAGCAATCTCAACTCTGTTTGCATCAATAATCGCAACCGTATCCCCACGATTAAATTCTCCCTCAACCCCAACAATTCCTGCAGCTAATAATGATTTGCCAGATTCAAGAGCCTTAACTGCTCCCTGATCAATCATTAAAATACCAGATGGATCTAAATGACCAGAAATCCATGTTTTCCAAGCATTGACCGGTTTTTCACTGGCAGCAAAAAAACTGCTACGTTCTCCCCTATCAAGAGCCGCAAGAGGATTCATACGCTTGCCTGAAGCAATTACCATTGCCGTTCCAGCAGAATTGGCTATTTTCCCGGCATCAAGTTTAGTCTTCATTCCTCCACGAGAAAACTCTGACGCAGCAACATCCGCCATTTTTTCGATATCACTGGTAATTGAAGCAATAAAAGGAATAAATTCAGCTGTTGGATCACGATGGGGGGACTTGGTATAAAGTCCATCAATATCTGATAAAAGTATCAAAAGATCCGAGCCCATCATTGTTGCCACACGTGCTGCTAAACGATCATTATCACCATAGCGAATTTCACTTGTTGCTACAGTATCATTTTCATTAATAACAGGCACCGCTCCAAAACGCAAAAGCACATTAATCGTAGCACGAGCATTGAGATAACGTCGCCGTTCTTCTGTATCAAATAGAGTGAGTAAAATTTGTCCCGTTTTTAATCCATACCGCGCAAGCGCATCACCATAGGTTTTTGCTAATTCAATTTGCCCTAAAGCAGCACATGCCTGACTCTCTTCTAATTTTAAAGTTCCGTTGGGAAGCTGTAGTAATGTCCTTCCTAAAGCAATGGCTCCTGAAGAAACCAGTAAAATCTCCACGCCTTTTTTACGCAATTTGGCAACATCACTTATCAAACTGTTGAGCCATTCAGCCCGCAAACCTGTCTGAGGATCAACCAAAAGCGCAGAACCAACTTTGATCACAATGCGTTTATAATGCACAAGCTTTTGCAAACCAACTGCCATCCTCATCAATCCTGCTTTTCTCCACCATCATCCTCTTCACGTGCCATTTCAATAACACGTGCAACAGCACGGAGTACATTTTCTAAACCTTCATGACTAACCGAAGAAAACATCAAAACAGATTTACCCGTTACGCTCTGCAAAACCTCTTGTTTGGCTTTACTCTCTTCAACAGTAAGGGTATCTATCTGACTTAAAGCTATAATTTCAGTCTTATCACTCAAATTATTTCCATAAGCCTCTAACTCATTACGTACAATCTGATAGGCTTTCGCCACATCTTCCTCTTGAGCAGAAATCAAATGAAGTAAAACACGACAACGTTCTACATGCCCTAAAAAACGGTCCCCAATCCCTACACCCTCATGAGCTCCTTCGATAAGGCCAGGAATATCAGCCAAAACAAATTCACGGGCATCAATACGTGCCACACCAAGATGTGGATGCAGAGTTGTAAAAGGATAATCTGCAATTTTTGGCTTTGCTGCCGTCACAGAAGCTAAAAAAGTTGATTTGCCAGCATTAGGCAAACCAATAAGCCCCCCATCAGCAATTAACTTCAAACGAAGCCACAATGTGCGCTCTTCTCCAGCCAATCCAGGATTTGCACGGCGTGGTGCTCGATTCGTAGATGTCGTAAAATGCAGATTTCCAAAACCACCATTCCCGCCTTTTGCAAGACGATAACGTTGTCCTACTTGTGTTAAATCACAGATTAAAGTTTTATTATCCTCTTCAAAAATTTGTGTCCCGACTGGTACTTTAAGAATGATATCATCACCCTTTTCACCCGTCATATTACGCCCCTTACCATGCCCCCCTGTTTTTGCTCTAAAATGCTGTTGGTAGCGATAATCAATCAGTGTGTTAAGCCCATCAACAACCAGTGCCCACACATCACCACCACGCCCCCCATTGCCTCCATCAGGACCACCAAATTCAATAAATTTTTCACGACGAAATGATACTGCCCCTGCCCCTCCATTGCCAGAACGAATATAGACTTTAGCTTGGTCAAGAAATTTCATTAGAAACGCTCACTGAGAAATCAATCCCTTTACCTTTATAAGCAATGCATCGATTTTACCAGTCTTCATTATTGACTAAAAAACATTTTATAACATCACCAACACTACCGAAAACCGTTTAACAACATCCTTATGTTATAAATATGTAAGTAAACTTAAATATTCTGAAAAAAAGAAACTAATCTTCTTCTCTTCCTTTAAATCCAAGTGCTAAAAGGTAGAGTTCCACGGATTCTGATCGGCTTGCAGGTGGTTTAACATGATGAACTGTTTTAAAATTCTGTTTCAATGTTGTGAGAAGGGTGTTTTCGGCTCCCCCTTGAAAAGCCTTTGCTAAAAAATGCCCTCCAGGCTTAAGAACTGAAAGGGCAAAATCAGCAGCAACCTCACATAAATAAATTGTTCTTAAATGGTCCGTCTGACGATGACCTGTTGTTGGTGCAGCCATATCAGAAAGCACTACATCCGGCTTTGTTCCTAAAGCACTTATTAATTTCTGTGGTGTATCTGCGTGCAAAAAATCCATTTCCAACATCACAACCCCAGGTAATGGCTCAACAGGCAAATAATCAATGCCAACTACACTAGGTTTTTGATCACTTGACCCTACGATACCCTTTGCCACCTGACACCATCCGCCTGGTGCCGCTCCTAAATCAATAATCTTTTGACCTTTTTTGAGAAACTTATAGCGTTCATTTATTTCAATTAACTTATAAGCTGCACGCGAACGATAACCATCCACTTTCGACTGATGAACATAAGGATCATTCAGATGTCTCTCTAACCATCTTCTTGATGATGCTTTAATGGTCCCTGCTTTCTTCTTTACACGCTGATATAGTTCATGTGATCCTGAACCACCATATCCACCAGTCGGTGTCTTTATCGTTTTTTTCATTGTTATTTATTATCTCCATGACTCTAATAACTGCCTTAGCGTTTGAACCTTTTTCCCTTCCTATGACGACGCCATACACCGTCGCGTAACATTAACTCTATCAAAATTCCTTCTCTCAATCCACGATCAGCAACTCTTAATCGTTGACTTGGCCAAACTTCTCTAATAACGTCTAGAATTGCACAACCAGCTAAAATTAAATCTGCTCTACCTCGTCCAATACAAGGATTAGTCATGCGTTTTTTCATATCCCATGATAATAAACGTTGTATCATAAGAGTAATGTCTGCATCGCTCATCCAAATGCCATCAATTTGCTTCCGGTCATAACGCTCTAAATTAAGATGCATCCCTGCTAAAGTCGTAATCGTTCCAGAAGTTCCCAAAAGATGAAACTTTGAACCTTTAGCTAAAGCACCTAATTTATGACGTTCTGAAAAATTATTTAAAAAACTCCGTACATAACTTTTCATCTTTTCAAAATTATCTAAACTAACATTATTTCCTCCAAAGCGCTCAGCAAGCGTAACAACACCAACAGGAAGTGAAGTCCACGCAATAATCTGTTCCGTTAAACGTAAAGAATGCTTTTTGGAAATATTAAGGAGCACGATTTCTGATGACCCTCCTCCAATATCAAAAAGCACAATCGCATCAGTATTTGGCTCAACAAGCGTACCACATCCCGAAACAGCAAAACGTGCTTCTGTTTCTCTATCAACAATTTCCAATTCAAGACCAGTTTCATCCAAAACACGTTGAATAAAATATTTACCATTTTTCGCCGAACGACATGCTTCCGTTGCAACCAAGCGATAACGCTTAATACGTTTTTGTTTTAACTTAAAATGACAAATCTTTAATGCTTCAATTGTGCGATCCATCGCTTGTGTATTCAGAAAACCATTATTCACTAATCCTTCTCCCAATCGTACAATACGTGAAAAAGCATCAACAACGCGGAAATACCCGGGCTTGCTAGGAGAGGCAATAAGAAGTCGGCAATTATTCGTTCCTAAATCAAGTGCCGCATAAAGAGGTGGAGATTGTAATTGAGAAAACCGAGAAAGAAATGGAGATTTGATGCATTTTGTTTTTTTAACACCTACAATTTCTTGACCATGCAATTCAAAAACTTTATTTGATTGAATAAATACCCGTTTCTGTTTATTGTGTTTTTTTCGCTGTTGTTTCTCTATATCAACGGAAATAGAATCCCTCTCTCTCTGTAATAATGTAGAACAGTTATTTTTATTACACCCACGCTTATCAGATAATTGATTTGCTTTCGTATCATACACTCTTGCTCGCTTTGACACTTTTGAACTATAATTTAATGGAGGCATTTTTCCTATCCTTTAAGCGTTTTCCCCCAATAAATAAACGCGAGCACTCTGCTGATCATTCATAAAGCTAAAGTAACAATGTGGTATTAAATGACAAATATCAAGAAAACATTACCTATTTTTTTATCATTAAGATTTCTACGCTAGCACCATTTAGATTTTGAAATATTTTTTTGCTATTTACACAAATGCGTATTTATTTTTATGAATCTGAAACTATAAATGAAGTATTTATATTCGCTTTTACAACCTTTTAATATTTCTTTGCCTCATTCACATGAAATGCATATTTATTTTAGAGAGATAAATTTATAATTTTTCTTTGTACTCATGAGATCACAATATTAGCGTTGTAATTACATTTTGTAAAATGACTCATCTCTTATACCATCACACAAAATGACTATATCATTTCAATTAGAAATTATTGATGTCAAATAATGTCATTATAAAATTCATAAAGAACTTTTGCAGAAATAAAATAAACTATTTCTTTCGTATTCGAGGTAATCGTACTCTGTTTATTTACAACTGGCTATCTTAATGATTTTTTTAATTTTCATGACTAACGCCACTAACTTTATCAACCTTAGTAGAAAAACTTTAACTTAATTTTTCTATTACATATACTATCTGATTGTAACTATACATTTTTAAAATGCATTTCTTTGAATTCACTTCAATATCATATCGTGTAGAACTTTTTACTCATTACTCTTCATTTAGATCTGAATTTGCAGCTACATCTGAAATACAATGCAATAATTTATGAAAAATCTTTGTTAAAATACTTGATATAAGCTATCGTTGTAGAGAATTAAGTGCCGCACTTAATCCTTGAAATGGTACAATAAAAGAAAATACCTTTCCTTCTTTAACTTTATAGGAAATACGCACTTTTTTGTTTTGCTCTATTTGTTTACTAAGAACTGGTCCTACAGACGATTGTGCTAAACAGACTGTTTCATTACATTGCGTATACTGAATAAGGATAGGCTTTTTAACTCCCTCAATAAACATTCGGATAGGAACATTTGTATCAGCATTTGGCAATGTTCGCAAAAGCATTACTGCTTGCCCATTTTTTGTAGAAACAAGAGACCAACTGAAAATAGTATTATCCTCTTGATCATGAACCGTCTGTGTCACATTACATATGCCTCGCTTGAGTTTCTGTTTTTCATCTTGTTTTTCATCGCAAATCAACGTCCAATGAAAAAACTGCATAATGATACGGCGTGTTTCACCAGGTTCTCCCTTAGGAATAGATAAATGTGGTGGTTGCACTGTATAAATATTATTATTCTCGTTGGCAAAACTTTCGTTCTTGCCTAATAAGGCAAGAACGAACAAAACCTTCACAAAAATATTTTGTTTTTTTATCATAATATTCGTTTTTTTCATTATCATCTCAGCCTCAGAGTAATTCCTGCGCCTACACCCCAGTGACCTCCAGCACTCGTGACAGATACATTAGAACGAATATTTCCATCTTCAGATGTATAACCAGCACCGATAGCGAATGCCGATTGACTGCGCCATACACCCGTACCAAATGAAACACTTAAAGATCCTGGTATGTCATAATAACGCAAATTCGATACAGCTAAACCAATAGCCGCCGCTTGTCTGGCTTCTTTGCGAACATCCTCAACTGCATAATTTAATGTTTCAAACTTCATATCTGTATAGGCTTTGGACTCATTAACACCATTGCTTA